>JAVWRA010000008.1:0-37572 GCA_036635095.1 Ruthenibacterium sp.
AACGCACCCCCGGCAGCGAAAAGTATATATGCCGCCCGGGTGAAGAATCCGGACAGAGCTTAGAGCGCCGGATAAAAGACGAAAGTGATTATTACAACCTTTCACCGGAGGATAAAGCCGCCGTAGACCATACGATTGCAAACTGCTGCGGCTAGGCAAAATAGAGTGGCGCAAGATGGCAGAAAGCAGTGTCACAGACCGAACGTCGGTTCGTAAAAGCACATTGCAAAATTATAAAACAGGGCGGCACTTGCTTTTTGCAGGTGTCGCCCTTGGTGCGTCTTTATTTTGTTTATAAAAAAGCTTGACACTGACGCTGCGTCATAGTATAAGATGAGAATGTACGGAAAGTGAGGGAGAATATGAATTTGAAAATCAACGAAGTTGCCAAACTGACAGGCATTACGGTGCGGACGCTGCATTATTATGACGAAATCAATTTGCTTGCGCCGAGCAAGGTGAGCGATGCGGGATATCGCATGTATGATGAGGATGCGCTGTGTGTGCTACAGCAGATTTTGTTTTTCAAAGAATTGGATTTCTCTCTTTCGGACATCAAAGCCATCATCACAAACCCGCAGTATGACAAGACAGAGGCGCTCAAAAAGCAAAAAATATTGCTCTTACAGCAAAAAAACCGTCTTGACCGATTGCTGACGCTTGTGGATGATACCATCAAAGGAGAGTCGAATATGAATTTTGACGCATTTGACAAAAGCGAAATTGAAATGAGCAAACAGAAATATGCCGCCGAAGTAAAAGAGCGTTGGGGCGGCACAGACGCTTACAAAGAGAGCGAAGCAAAGACCCGAAATTATGACGCAAAACAATGGAAAATGCTTGACGGTGAAGGTGCGGCACTGCTGAAAAGTTTTGGCGAACAGCGCACCCTTGCGCCGGAAAGTGACAAGGCACAAAAACTGGTGACGCAGTGGCAAGCGTATATTACAAAGAATTTTTATCACTGCACCGATGAAATATTGGCATGTCTCGGGCAAATGTATGTCGGAGACGCACGATTTACTGAAAATATTGACAAAAACGGAAACGGCACGGCTGCCTTTATGGCAAGAGCAATTGCCGTTTATTGTGCAAAGCAGTTGAACCGGACAGCAAGATAGAGTATTATAAAAAACAGCGCTCATCAGTGAAATGTTGAGCGCTGTTTTGAATAGACCGCCGTGTTTGAGCGAATATCACTTCAAAAACAAGCGCAGCAGTTTTTCTTTTGTTTTGTTTGCGGGTTGATAGCGCACCGGCAAATCCATCCAATTTGCTTTTTTGACGATGCTTTTAAAATGCGTGAAAGTGGAGAAACTAAGCTTACCGTGATAGCTGCCCATGCCGCTTTCGCCAACGCCGCCAAACCCCATTTCGCTGGTTGCGAGATGAATGACGGTGTCGTTGATGCAGCCGCCGCCAAAGCTGCATTCTGCCAAAACACGCGTTTCGATGTGCCGGTTTGCGGTGAACAGATACAGTGCGAGCGGCTTGTCGCGGTTGTTGATAAAATCAATGACCGTATCAAGCGATGTGAACGTCATGACCGGCAAAATCGGACCGAAAACTTCTTCCTGCATAACGGGACTGTCCGGCGAAACAGAATCAAGAACGGTTGGCGCAAGCTGACATGTGGCGGCATTGCTGTTTCCGCCGCAGACGATTTTTTGATGTTCCAGCAGACCGCAGACGCGCGCAAAATGTTTTTCGTTGACGATTTTGCCGAGGTGCGGACAGGCAAGCGGGTTTTCGCCATACTGCGCCGCGATTTCCGTTTGAATTGCCGCAAGCAATGCGTCATGCACTTTTTCGTGTACGAAAAGATAGTCCGGCGCAACGCAGGTCTGTCCGGCATTGAGATATTTTCCGAATACAAGGCGGCGCGCGGTCAATGGAATATTTGCCGTTTCATCGACAATACACGGGCTTTTTCCGCCAAGTTCGAGCGTCACGGGCGTGAGATGACGCGCGGCTTTTTCCATGACAAGTTTGCCGACTTCCACACTGCCGGTGAAAAAAATATGCTCAAACTTTTGTTCCAATAAGGCGGCATTTTCTGCGCGGCCGCCCTCCACAACGCAGACATGGCGCGGGTCAAATGTTTCTGTCACCAGTTTTTGCAAAATTTTACTCGTCTGTGCGGCGTAGGCACTGGGTTTTAAAACAACACAGTTTCCGGCGGCAATTGCACCGATGACGGGGTCGATGGACAGCATAAACGGATAATTCCACGGACTCATCACAAGGCACACCCCAAGCGGCTGCGGCACGACAAAACTGTGTGCAGCAAATTGCGCAAGCGGCGTTTTGACACGTTTCGTCCGCGCAAGATGCGTCAAATGTCGTTCCATATAAGTGAGTTCGCTCAGTACAAGACCGATTTCGCAGAGATAGCTTTCAAAATCGGATTTATGTAAATCTGCCGACAGCGCCGCACAAATTTCAGTTTCGTTTTGTTTGATGGCATTGCGTAAAGCCGCAAGCGCCTGTTTTCGAAAAGCGAGCGGACGCGTGTTTCCCGCAGAGAAAAAACGATGCTGCGCAGATACCAAAGTTTCAATTTCCATAATGACCTCCCGATTGATATTTCATACAGACAGTATATCATGCGCAATGCACGAAAACAACTCATGAACACTGTGTAAATTTGGCGCATTTCAGCACGGTATGTGCCGATATCGGTTGCCGTGCTTTGAAAAACATGCTATAATAATATGTCACGATTGAATCGTTTACAGTCGAATTTATGATGATAGGTTCATTTAAAAAGAGGTGCCGGTAAGATGAGTCAATTTACACCGATTGCGCAGTCACGCGCACGATATTATTGCAAAGGCAGTCCTGTGCAGTTTGTGCAGGTGGAGCTTTTGCGCATGGAAGATACGGGCAGTGTTGTAGTGACGCTGACATTTAAAAATGTACACAACCGTACGCTCACTGCGTTTACGGCGCATTTTCGCTGTAAAAACGCACAGGGTGCTATCTTGATGGAAGACGATTTTCTCTATGATGCGCTGTCGGTAGGCGAGGGACAGAGCTTTGGCGCAGATGATGCGGTTTTCGTCAGTGATGAGCCGCTCGGCAGTGTGGAAGTGAACCTTGTTTCTGTGGAATATGACGGCGATAAAACGCACAGCTTATTGCAATGTCCGCCGGTGCCGCTTGCACAGCAACAGCAGCTTCCGGCTGCCATTACCGCGCGTGTCAATACGGCGCTGCAATTTGACAGCGCACATTTTCTGCCCTCAAATGAGCCGGACGGATGGCAGTGTACCTGTGGTGCGTTCAATTATAATGCGGGACGCGGCGCCGTGGTGTGCAGCGAATGCGGCGCAGAGAAAAACACGCTTTTTGCAGCAATTCGTGCGGCGGCAAAAGCAGCGGCAGCGGCAAAGTCGGTGCAAACGCAGGAAACGTTTTTGCCGGTCACACCGCCGGAACAGGGCAACCGCGTAGCGCCGGAGACGAATCCGTATCAGCAGATTGTGCGCAATACGGCGCAGACGGATTTTGCACCGCGCCGAAGCCGGACGGACACAAACGCACAGTCTTTTGCAGGCGATGCGGCAGTTATGCGTCCGGAAACAGCAAACTTTATTTTGCGCTATGCGCCGATTTTGACGGTGGGCGCATCTATTCTTTACGTGGCGGCGGCGTTATGGCTGCACACATGGATTGGCTGACGGCGTACATTGCATCAGCAATTATCACAGCAAACCTTATTTGCAAATGAACAGGAGGCTCCTTTATGCCAAAGAAACCTGCGGCCTATAACAATGAAAGTATTGTCAGCTTAAAAGGTGCTGACCGTGTGCGCAAACGTCCGGGCGTTATTTTCGGCTCTGATGGAGTGGACGGCTGCGCACACGCTATTTTTGAAATTTTATCCAACGCCATTGACGAAGCGCGTGAAGGTCACGGCGAACGTATCTTGGTGACAAAATATAAAGACGGTTCGGTGGGCGTGGAAGATTTCGGCCGCGGTATGCCGGTGGATTTCAACAAAGGCGAAGATAAATTCAACTGGGAATTGTTGTTTTGCGAAATGTATGCCGGCGGCAAATATACCGCCGGTGCCGACAATTATGAATACTCACTCGGCTTAAACGGGTTGGGCTTATGTGCAACACAATACGCCTCCGCATGGATGACGGCTGATATTTACAGAGACGGTTTTCATTATCATCTTGATTTCCAAAAAGGCGAAAATGTGGGCGGGCTGCAAAAAGAAGCAACTACACGCAAAAAAACAGGCTCGTGTATCCGCTGGAAACCGGACACGGATGTGTTCACCGACATCAATGTGCCAAGCGAATATTATCTTGATGTCATCAAACGGCAGGCAGTTGTCAATGAGGGCATTACATTTGTATTTACGGACGAAACAGGCGATGAAAAAACCGTTACCGAGTTTTGTTATGAACATGGCATCGAAGATTATGTCACCGAAATTGCACAGGACGAAAGCATCACGCCGGTGCGTTTTTGCCAGTCAACCGCCGTCGGACGCGACAGGGAAGATCATCCCGATTACAAAGTAAAAATGAGTGCCGCGTTCTGCTTTTCCAACAAGACGCAGCTCATTGAGTTTTACCACAACTCGTCGTGGCTTGAGCATGGCGGCAGTCCGGAACGTGCGCTGAAAACCGCGTTTATCAACCAGATTGACGCGTACCTCAAAAATAAAAACATGTATAAAAAAGGCGAGAGCAAAATCATTTTTACCGATGTGCAGGACTGTCTGATTTATATTTCGAGTTCTTTTTCAACACAGACAAGCTATGAAAATCAGACCAAAAAAGCCATCACCAACAAGTTTATTCAGCAGGCGATGACGGAGTTTTTGAAGCACAATCTGGAAGTGTATTTTCTGGAAAAGCCGGACGAAGCACAGCGGATTGCACAGCAGGTTCTCATCAATAAGCAAAGCCGTGAACATGCGGATAAAACGCGTCTATCCATTAAAAAGACCATGACATCGCAAATTGACATCGCAAATCGCGTACAGAAATTTGTCGATTGCCGCTCCAAAGATTTGTCCAAACGCGAAATTTATATTGTGGAGGGCGATTCGGCTCTCGGTGCGGTCAAAACAAGCCGCGACAGTGAATATCAAGCAATTATGCCGGTGCGCGGTAAAATTTTAAACTGTCTCAAAGCGGATTACGGGCGTATTTTCAAAAGTGATGTCATCACGGATTTGCTCAAGGTACTCGGCTGCGGCGTGGAGCTTGGCGGCAAAGGTAAGCACGATTTATCGAGCTTTGATATCAACAATCTGCGCTGGAACAAAGTTATCATCTGTACCGATGCCGACGTGGACGGCTATCAGATTCGCACATTGATTCTGACGATGATTTACCGCCTTGTGCCGACTTTGATTGAAGACGGCTATGTGTATATTGCGGAATCGCCGCTGTATGAAATTGAGACGAAAGCCAAAACATATTTTGCGTATACAGAGCCTGAAAAAACCGAGTTTATGGCGCGCATCGGAGACGCAAAATACACAATTCAGCGCTCAAAAGGTCTTGGCGAAAACGATGCCGACATGATGTGGCTGACCACGATGAATCCGGCAAGCCGCCGTTTGATTCGCGTGACGCCCGATGATGCACAGCGCACAAGCGATATGTTTGATTTGCTGCTGGGCGACAATCTTGCCGGACGCAAAGAGCATATTGCAAACCATGGCTATGAATATCTCGATGAGCTTGACATCTCTTAACCGAAGGAGGGTTTTTTCTTGGCAAAAAAGCATGTAAAAAAAGTAATTGCGCGCCCTCAAATCGGTGAACGCGTTGAAATTCTCGATGCCGGCAGTGTGATGGAAAATCGTATCACCGACACGCTTGAAACAAACTATATGCCGTATGCGATGAGCGTGATTGTCTCACGCGCACTGCCCGAAATTGACGGCTTCAAACCGGCTCACCGCAAGGTTTTGTACACGATGTACAACATGGGTTTGCTGAAAGGCAACCGCACAAAATCAGCCAATATCGTCGGCACCACAATGCACTTGAATCCGCATGGCGACCAGGCAATTTATGAAACCATGGTGCGGCTTGCGCGCGGAAATGAAAGTTTACTCGTGCCGTATGTGTCCGGCAAGGGCAACTTTGGCAAAAGCTACAGCCGCGACATGGCATATGCCGCGTCACGTTATACCGAGGCGAAACTGGAAGACGTTTGCATTGAACTGTTTGCGGACATTGACAAAGACACCGTCGATTTTGTTGACAACTATGATGCTACCACCAAAGAGCCGAGCCTTTTGCCGGTCAGTTTTCCGACCATTTTGGCAAACCCGACGCTCGGCATCGCGGTGGGCATGGCATCAAGTATTTGCTCCTTTAATTTAGCGGAGCTTTGCAACACCACCATTGCGCTCATCAAAGATGCAAAACACGATTTGACCACCACCTTGCTCAGTCCTGATTTTGTGGGTGGCGGCTATATTATTTACGACGAAAAAGAACTGAAAAATGTTTACGATACGGGACGCGGCAGCATTCGTGTGCGCTGCAAATACAATTATGAGCCGGATGGCAATATGATTGAAGTGACGCAGATTCCACCGACAACCACAATCGAAGCCATCATGGACAAAATTGCGGACCTTGTGAAATCCGGCCGTGTACGCGAAGTAAACGATATGCGCGATGAAACCGACTTGAACGGTTTAAAGCTGACCATTGATTTAAAACGCGGACAGGATCCGGAAAAAGTCATGCAGAAATTGCTGCGCATGACGCCGCTCGAGGACAGCTTTTTCTGCAATTTCAACATCTTGATTGCCGGCATGCCGCGTGTGATGGGTGTGCGTGAAATTTTGACGGAATGGACGGCGTTTCGCACCGAATGTGTGCGCCGCCGCACGTATTTCGATTTGACAGGCAAGCAAAAACGCCTGAATCTGCTGCGTGGTTTGGAAGCTATTTTGCTTGATATTGATAAAGCCGTGCGTCTTGTGCGTGAAACCGAGGAGGAATCTGAGGTTGTGCCGAACTTGATGATTGGCTTTGGCATTGACAAAATACAGGCAGAATATGTGGCGGAAATCAAACTGCGTCATTTGAACCGTGAATATATCTTGAAGCGCACACAGGAAATCAGCGAGCTTGAAGCGGAAATTCTGCGGCTCAAAGAGATTTTAGACAGTCCGGCAAAAATCAAAAAGCTGATTGTGGACGAGCTTGCCGCCGTTGCCAAAAAATATGGCGAAGCGCGCCGCAGCGAAATTATTTATGAAGATACCATGCCCGAAGAAGAAGCGGAGGACGACACCATGCCGGATTATCCGGTGACGGTGTTTTATACGCGCGAGGGGTATTTCAAAAAAATCACACCGCAAAGCCTGCGCATGTCCGGCGAGCAAAAGCTCAAAGAGGGCGATGTTGTTACACGGCAGATTGAAACAAAAAACAACGCAGAACTGCTATTTTTTACATCGGCTTGTCAAGTGTACAAATGCCGCGTAGGCGATTTTGAAGATGGAAAAGCCAGTGCGATGGGCGATTATATTGCCGCACGTTTGGGCATGGATGACGGCGAAATTCCGCTGTACATGGCGCTGACGAGTGACTATAAAGGCAGTATGCTGTTTTTGTTTGCAAACGGAAAAGGTGCAAAAGTGCCGCTTGAAAGCTATGCAACGAAACAGAATCGCAAAAAACTGCTCAATGCGTTCAGCGACAAAGCACCGCTTGCACATATGGAATATTTGCAGGAAGAAACGGAACTTGCGATTGAAACCAGTGCCGGACGCTTACTTTTGGTCGGTACAGCGCAGATTCCTGCAAAACTAACCAAAAACACAGCGGGGGTCAATGTGATTACGCTCAAGAAAAATCACACGATTACATCGGTGCGTCACGCAGACACAATGGAGCTTGCGAATCCGCATCGCTACCGTGTGCGAACGCTGCCGGCGGCGGGTGCGATTTTACGCGCAGAAGATTTGGCGGAGCAAACGCAGCTCACGCTGTAAGCGATAATATTACTTGCTTTTTAGCACACAATATGATAAACTTATCTTTGCTTAATTGATTTGGAGGTTTTAACATGGGTGTTTTAGAAATTATCAGCGGCATTGTGCTGATTTTATGCAGTATCGCCATTGTCGTAATGGTTTTATTTCAGGATTCCAAAGGCAACGGTCTTTCCGGCGCAATCGGCGGCGGAGAAATGATGGCAAACGGCGGACGGTCACGTTCGGCAGATACCATTCTTGCGAAATACACAAAATATTGTGCCATTGCCTTTTTTGTCATTACAATTCTGGTCGGCGTATTTAGTATTTACACAAAATAGAAACGCTTAAAACGCCCGCCTTGTTTGAGGCGGGCGTTTTTCAAACAACAGCATTTGCTGTGAGGACAAGCTATGAGCTTAAAAGCAAAAATAATCAAAGAACTTGAAAAAAAACCGCGTCGCTTAAAGGAATTAAAAGCGAAACTCGGCAATGATAAAAAAATCCCGAAAGCAATGGACGAGCTGTTTCATGATAAAAAACTCACCTGCAAAGACGGCGTGTACGCGGTGGCAACTGCCAAAACGGAACATGCACTTGTATGTACCATTGTGAAACTCGGGCGTGGGTTTGCATTTGCAAAGCCGGAGGACGGCAGCTTGGATGTGTTTATTCCGGGCAAGTTTTTGCAAGGCGCCATGCCGGGCGACAGCGTGATGGTATCGGTGTTCGAGCATCCGCGTGTGGCAGGCAGTGTGGAGGGGGAAGTGCTTTCCGTTTTGACGGAAAACAATCGTGTTGTCGGCACAATAGACCGCATTGAAGGGCATTTGGTACTCGTGCCGGACAATTGCCAAAACACGCCGCTGCAAATTAAAAAAAGTGCCGATGGCGGTGCGCGTCAAGGCGAAAAAGCCGCCGGCGAAATTTTAGAGCGCGGCGCGGGACATGCAGACCATCGTGTCGGTGTTGCCATGCGTTTCGGCAGCTCGGAAGACGCGGCACAGTGTGCCAAAGCGCTGCTGTATGGCGCGGGCATCAACCGTTCATTCCCGTTGCAGGTAAAAGCACAGGCGAAACAGATTGATGCAAACAAAATTGATACGGCATCGCTTGCCGGCAGAACGGATTTGCGCGATTTGCCGATTTTTACGATTGACGCGGCATCCACCAAAGATATTGATGACGCCATTTCTGTGGAGCGCACGGCACAGGGTTACCTGCTCGGCGTACACATTGCGGACGTGAGCCACTATGTTACACCGGGTACGGCACTCGATGAGGAGGCATTTCATCGCGCTACGTCTGTTTACTATGCCGATAATGTGGTGCCGATGCTGCCGCGTCAGCTATCAAACGGCATTTGCAGTCTCAATGAGGGCGAGGACCGTCTTGCTTTTTCGTGCCGGATGCAGCTCAACCAAAGCGGTTGTGTCACGGATTATTCATTTACAAAATCCATCATTCGTTCACGCGTCAAGGGCGTATATGCTGAATTGAACGCCATTTATGACGAAACGGCAAGTGCGGAAATACTGCAAAAATATCTGCCGGTTGCAGAGGAACTGCCGATTCTGCATGAAGTGTATCTCAAATTGGCGGCACTGCGCAATGCGCGCGGCTCGATGGATATTGAGAGCAACGAAGCAAAACTGATTATAGATGAGGACGGACGCTGTATTGATGTTGTCAAGCGTACACGCGGCGTCAGCGAGCAAATGATTGAAGAATTGATGCTGCTTGCGAACTCATCTGCGGCAAATTTTGCCACAAAACTGCACATTCCGTTTGTGTATCGCGTCCATGCGTCGCCTGATCCGGAGCGCATTGCAAAGCTCAAAGCGTCGCTCACGGCAGCCGGTGTGGAGTATCATTTTGCCGGCAGTGAACCGACAGCACTGGAACTTGCGAAACTGCTTTCCGATACGCGCGGCACCAATCTGGAACGGTTCGTGCATACAAATGTGTTGCGCAGCATGGCAAAAGCAGACTATGAACCGGTGGAAAAAGGACATTTCGGACTTGCGCTCAGTGATTACGCACATTTCACTTCGCCGATTCGCCGCTATCCCGACCTTGCGATTCATCGCATTTTAACCGATGTATGCGCGGGTAAAACAGCAGACGAAGTCAGCACAACCTACGCCGAATTTGCACAGAATGTGTCAAAACAGGCGTCTGAATGTGAAGTGATTGCCATGCGTGTAGAGCGTGATGCAGAGGACTGCTATAAGGCGGAATATATGAAGCAGTTTATCGGCAACGATTTTGACGCGGTGATTTCATCGGTCACATCGTTTGGCGTTTATGTGGAACTGGACAACACCATTGAGGGGCTTGTGCGCGCGGCGGCATTGTCACCGCGTCCGCTGACTTTGGTGGAGGGCGTATGTCTCAAAGACGCGGCAGGCGGAAAAAGCTGGCGTCTCGGCGATGTCATCAAAGTGAAATTGGCGGCGGTGGATGTCAGCCACGGCAATCTCGATTTTGAGCCGGCACTTTAAAACTTCAAAAGCCGCGCCCTGAAAAAAAGGTGCGGCTTTTGCATATTTCACTTCTTGTCCGCATAGTTTTGACAGAGGTGATTTTGATGAATGCGGTTCAAATCGGTGCGCTTATTTTCGCAGCAGCCTGCACAGCAATGATGTGCGCGCTGCTTTGCAAAAAGCGGCATCCGCTGCGGCAGACGCTCAAAAGCGCGGGTTGCGGCATTGCGGCGCTCGGCGCAGTCAACATCTTTGCGGGCTATACAGGTGTTGGCATTGCACTGAACTGGGGTACGGCGTTTGTGGCGGTGGTTCTCGGCGCACCGGGCGTAATTTGCCTGCTGGTGTTGCGATTGCTGCTGTAATTTGATAAAATAAGGATGTTGATGATGACGTTTATTTGGATACAGGCAGAAAATGCCAAAATAGAAGATGCGTTTGCCTTGCGTAAGACGGTTTTTGTGGACGAACAAGGCTTTTCACCGGATACGGACAGGGATGAAATTGACAAAACGGCATGGCATATCGTGGGATATGACGCCGATGGCGCTCCGCAATGCACGGCGCGTCTTTTTAAAGAAGCGGAAGCGGTGTATCATGCCGGACGCATTGTAGTTAATCGAAATTTGCGCGGACAAGGCGTCGGGAAAAAGATGTTGGCTGAAATTGCGGCAAAAGCACAGTGCTGCGGCGCAAAAACATTGCGGCTCGGCGCGCAGTATGACAAAGCCGGCTTTTACGAAGCGTGTGGATTCACACAGTACGGAGATGTTTATCTCGACGAAAACTATCCGCATATTCATATGCAGAAAAATTTATAAAACAAAACCCGCGTTTTTGATGAAGCGCGGGTTTTGTTATAGTTTAAATTCTTCCGGTGAAAAATGCGGCAATTTCGGCTGACGCTTCGGCACACGGCGCAAAGGGTCATATGAAAATTTGCGGCATTTATAATACGGCGCAACGACGCCTGATTTTACGCAGTAATACATTTTTTGATCCGGCGCAAGGCGGCTGTGGCTACAATAGGAACACGCCGGCGTAATATTTTTGTCGAAAAGCGACTTGCGAAACATCTGAAAATCTCCTATCGTGTAATCTTTCTTTTTAATTATAGACGATTTTGAGGAAAAGGCAAGCGCGCCGGCAGGGAACACACGACAACACAAAACAAAAGAAGCACAAACGGAATCACATCTATCGGCATTTGCAGATAAGCAGGGTCTTTCATTGTGCCGAGAAAAACAGCGCGCGAAAGCGGAAAAAAGTGAAGCAGCAGAGAAAGAAACAGCAGGGATAACGGCAGATGCAGCAGCCGCGTTTTGATGAGCGGCGCGATGCGTACCGGCGGCGGTGTCAGTGCGCGCACTTGCAGCAAAATACTGCCACTCATCACGCTGAGTGCCGCACAGCAGAAAAACAGGCGCAGCGCAAACACACCGTCACAGGCAAGTCGGCAGGCAGTGGTGACTTCAAGCAGCATACCACACAAAAAGCGCACCGCAAACGGCGTGTTTTGCGGCAAAAAAGTGTGTTGTAAAAATGCAAAAAAGGTAATGAATCCGCAAAGGTTCAGCATCGATGATACGGCGCTTTTGATGGCGGAAACAAGCGTTGCTGATGCAATTTTTGTGTTACAAGACGGCGTTTCGTGTTTGTGAAATGCCGTATGCTTTTGAAATAAAGCAGCACCCATACCGCAGAATAAACTTGCGGCAGAAAGTGCGGCAAAGAGATACCATCCTGCTGCGGCACTGCCGAGCATGGCGGCGCCGATGCCGCTCACCACAAAGCCGGGACCTGCGTTGACGGTACAGCACAGCAGCGTTTCCGCTTCAGCGGGCGTGATATCGCCGTTGTTCACCAAAGCGGCAACACCGGCTGCACCGCCGGCAAATCCGCCAAGCAGCCCCAGCAGCAAAGCGGCAGGTGCTTTCGTGCTGCGGATATGCAAACAAAAGCGCGTGTAAGGCAATAAAAATATACCGAAAACCCGCGCAAACGCGCCGGACAGCAGCAGTGGCGTCAACACCAAAAAAGGAAATACCGATGGAATTACCGTGTTACAGCAGAGCAGCAGTCCCTCTCGAACCCCCTGTGCGGCGGCAGAAGGACGCAGCAGTACACAAACAATCGTGAAAAAAAGACTGAAAATGCGAAAAAACTCAAAAAAGTTGCGCCGCAGTTTTGTTCCATACATAAAATGACCCTCCTGCTTGATATATATGAGAGAGCGGTTCAAAATAGCAGGGAGGGATTCATTTGCCGAAAAAGCAAAAGCATACACCGCCTTTTTCCCTCTCAAAAGCGTTCGCTTTTTCATCGCGAACACTGCAAGAGGGATTGTATCGTCAGCCGATGCTGCATTTAAATTGTAACGGCGCACTCGTCATTGAAAATTACAAGCAGATTATCACCTATCAGCCGCAGCAAATCAAGCTTGACATGGGGAAAATCTGTCTGCTTATTGAGGGCGATGCGCTTGTGATGGACACCTTGCAAAAAACCTGCATTACGGTGCATGGCAATGTGTTTACAGTGCGTTTGTGCTACGACAATGCCACCTGACGGCACAATTTTCGCAGCGAAAATGCGATGGAAAGGCGTGAAATAAATTGCAGAAAAAACATGGAATCGGGGCATATTTACGCGGTATGATTCGCTTTGAAGTGATTGGCGGCAGGGGAGAACGATTTTTAAACGCCTGTGTGCAAAACGGTTTTTCCGTTGCACAAATCACTGCCACAGAAACAGGATACCTTGCCAAAACTTCTGTGCATGATTATAAAAAAATGCACATGCTTGCGCGTAAGAACAGGTGCAGGCTCAGAATGCGCGAAAAATACGGTGTGCGCTTTGCACTTTGGGCATACCGCGGTCGATTTGGAATTGCTGTCGGTGCGATGCTTGCGGTTTTGTTGCTTTTTGCCTGTCGTACGCTTGTGTGGCGTGTCGATTTCAACTCCGCAAATTTCACCGTATCGCAGCAAACGGCATTGCGCCAACAGCTTAAAAATAAAAACATTTGCGAGGGTGCATTTGTCACGCAGGCACAGCTTGAAAAAGCACAGAGCGAACTGTTTATTGACCATGCGGAATATGGTTGGGCAAAACTGAATTTTGTCAAGGGACGCGTGATTGTGGAAAAAACAAAAGCGACACCAAAACCGGTGATTTTGCCGACAGATATCACAAATGTGGTGGCGGAAACAGATGGTGTGATACAAAAAGCCGATGTGCAAAGCGGCTTTTTGCAAGTGGCAAAAGGGCAGGCGGTGACAAAGGGACAGGTGCTTGTGAGCGGCATGAATGTCGGCGTGACAAATTTGCCGTACTACACACATGCTCAGGCGAAAATATTCGCGCAGATAGAGCGAACCTATCAAGTCACACAGCCTCTTGTGGTGCATACGCAGACACCGAGCGCGCAGGTGCAAATTTATCGCAAACTGATGGTGTTCGGACGGGAAATTCCGCTTTACAACAGTGAAAATGCACCGATGCCTAAAAAAGACACCTTGCAAACTGTGCGTATTGTGCCGCTTGTTTTGTGCGGATTTCATCTGCCGGCATGTGTGGAGGAGACAGAACTGCGTGAAAGCAAAGCGGCGGAAATTATCTATACACCGCAGATGGCACGCGAAATTGCCGTGATGAAAGCGGCAGAGGCATTCTCGCAGGACTTCAAAGAACATCAGTTGCAAACACAGAGCGTGCATGTTGAGCAGACGGCAGATGCCCAGATTGTACGCGTTCGGTTTACTGCAATTGCCAATATTGCAAAAACTGTGCCTTTTGCACAATAAAAATGAACAATTCTGTGAAAAAGTACCTTTCATAATTCAAAAAATATGTTATAATGAATCCATATCGACAAAAACAGTATGGAGGATTTGCATGGCAGAAAAGCTGATAGAACTGGACAGCATGGATACGGCACTTGCAATTTTGGGAAGTTGTGACGAACACGTAAAATTATTGGAAAAAGCATTCAATGTCACGATTGTATGCCGCGGTACACATCTGAAATTGTCCGGTGAGCCGTTAGGACTGGAAAAGGCTGACAAAACCATCACTGCCATGATACAAATGTGTAAAACAAGCATTGCGCCGCTCGATGAACAAAGTGTGCGCTATTGCATTTCGCTTGCGGCCACAGATGAAGCGGAAAAAATGAAAGATTTGAGCGGCGAATTTATTGTCTTGACCGAAAAAGGAAAGCCGGTGCGTCCCAAAACATTCGGTCAGCAAGAATACACAAATGCCATCGCCGCAAATGCCATTACGTTCGGTGTCGGTCCTGCCGGAACAGGCAAAACATATCTTGCTGTGGCAATGGCGGTCAAGGCATTCAAAGCGCGTGAAATCACACGCATTGTGCTGACGCGTCCCGCCGTCGAAGCCGGTGAAAAACTCGGCTTTTTACCGGGGGATATGCAGGATAAAGTTGACCCGTATCTGCGTCCGCTTTACGATGCGTTGTTCGATTTGCTCGGCATGGAAAAATATCAAAATTTACTGGAAAAACAGCTCATTGAAGTGGCGCCGCTTGCGTATATGCGCGGCAGAACATTGGACGATGCGTTCATTATTCTGGACGAAGCGCAAAACACCACGCCCGAACAAATGAAGATGTTTTTAACCCGCATGGGTGTCGGTTCACGCGTTGTGGTGACAGGGGATATCACCCAGATTGATTTGCCCGGCAATGCACGTTCCGGGCTTGTGGATGCCTTACAGGTGCTTGCGGACATTGAGGGAATTGCCACGGTAAAGTTTACCGAAAAAGATGTGGTGCGCCATCGTCTTGTGCAAGAGATTATCAAAGCCTACGACAAAGCCGCGGCTTTCAAAAATAATAGATAGGATGTGTTTCATTATGGCAAATAAAGTATATATTACAAACAAACAAAACACGGTAAAAGTGCCGTCCGGTCTGCGCATTTTAATTCGCCGTTCCTGCAATGCGGTACTCGAATACGAAAAATTTTCACGACCGGCGGAAATCAGCGTCAGTTTTGTGGATAATGCAGAAATTGCACAGCTCAACGCACAATATCGCGACAAGCCGGACGCAACAGACGTGCTGAGCTTTCCGCTTGGCGAAAACAATGTCTTTGATACCAATCAAGAAACAGGCGCCGCCATGCTCGGCGATATTGTGATTTCACTCGAACGCGCCATGGAACAGGCGAATTTATACGGACACAGCTTGCAGCGTGAGGTGGCATTTTTAACCGTGCATTCCATGCTGCATCTGCTCGGATATGACCACGAAGTGGGCGGAATTGAAGCTGTAAAAATGCGTGAAAAAGAAGAAGCCGCGCTCATTCAGCTCGGTTTGCCGCGCACAGTTTCGTACAGTCCCGAACAGGTGTAGCCATGCAAGCAAAACGTTTTTTGAACGGCTTTCGCTATGCCGCGAACGGAATACGCCTTGCCATCAAAGAAGAACGCAATATGCGGTTTCATTTGTGCGCCGCCGCCTTGGTGTATTATTTTTCGATTCCGTTTGATTTCACGGCGACGCAGTGGATGCTGCTCACGCTTTGCGTATGCGGCGTGTTGGCGCTTGAACTCGTCAACTCGGCGCTTGAACGCTGTGTGGAAAAGCCATCGCCCGACAAATATGAGCTTGCGGGCGCCGTCAAAGATATGGCGGCAGGCGCGGTGCTTGTGTTTTGCATCGGCGCTGCGGTGTGCGGAATCATTTTGTTTTGGAAGATAGACGGCTGGCAGTGGTGGTTTCAAAATTATAAGCAACACCCATCGCAACTTATATGTATTGTGTTGGTGATTGGGTTGATGATACGTTTTATATTCAGGGTTGCCCCGAAAAAAGAAAGAGGATAAATATTGCAAACAGAAAACACGAAGTCCATCTTCGTCGCCATTGTAGGAAAGCCGAACGTCGGTAAATCGTCGCTGCTCAATGAACTCGTGGGCGAAAAAGTGGCGATTGTGACGTCAAAACCGCAGACGACACGCACCAAAATCACCGGTATTTTAACGCGCGACCCCATTCAATATGTGTTTTTAGACACGCCGGGCATTCACCGCGCGCGCACAAAATTGGGCGAACGCATGACAAAAGCCACCACGGAATCCGTGGCGGAAGTGGACGCAGTTTTGATGCTGTTTGAACCGTATGGTCCGCTGACAGAAGCGGAGGAAACGTTAATCGCCGGCATTCGCGCAAAAAAAGCACCGGCCATCGCGATTATCAATAAGACGGATTTGCTGCGCAAAGAAGGAGACTGTGCGCTGCGCATGCAGTTTCTGCAAGAGCTTGGCTGTTTTGAGGCAGTTGTGCCTGTTTCGGTGTATGAAAAAAAAGGCTGTGCCGAATTGCTGACGATGCTCGAACCGTATGCCATTGACAGTCCGCATTATTTTCCCGATGATGCGTATACGGACATGCCCGAAAAGGCGCTTGTGGCAGAAATTCTGCGCGAGAAACTGCTGCTGAACCTGCGCGAAGAAATTCCGCATGGCACAGCCGTTACCGTGGAAAGCTTCAAAGAACGCGAAAATAAAAACATTATTGACATTGACGCCAATATTTACTGTGAAAAGAAAAGTCACAAAGGCATGGTAATCGGCAAGGACGGATTGATGCTGAAAAAAATCGTGTCAGAAGCGCGTTTGGACTGTGAAGCATTTTTAGACGCCAAAGTGAATTTAAAATGTTGGGTCAAAATCAAAGATGATTGGCGTGACAACGAGTTTTTACTCAACAATTTCGGCTTTCGCAAATAATTGGACAACTTTCCCACGCATAAGATATGTGTGCCGGCGAATATTACTGGTGTAATAGGCAGGAGGTATTCGCCATGAAAACGGAAAGTGAATGGAAAAAATTTGAAGCGAGCGGTCAGATAGAACATTACCTGCAATACAAAGACAGCGAAACGCAAACCGTGCAGGCAAAGGAGAACCCGGATGCAACTCATCACGATGGGACTTGTGCTTCGTGCGACAAAAACGGGGGAAGCTGACAGAATATTGTCGGTGCTGACACCGGATAAAGGGATTATTTCGGCTGTTGCCAAGAGCAGTTTGCGCCTGAAAAGCAAGCTGTTCAGCGGTACCGGTCTGTTTTGTTATTCTGAATTTACGCTGTTTGAAGGGAAAACCATGTATGTGGTGGACGCCGCAACGGTGCAAAATGTGTTTTTCGGACTGCATGAAAATGTGGAATCCATGGCGCTTGCGATGTATTTTTCGGAAATTGCGGCAATTTTGTCGCCGGAAGGGGACGAAGCGCAAAGCCAACTGCGCCTTTTGCTCAACAGCCTTTATTTCTTGAGCGAAAACAAAAGACCGCCACGTTTGATGAAAGCAATTTATGAGCTGCGCGCATTGTCGCTTGCGGGTTATATGCCGAATCTTGTGGCGTGTGCCGACTGTGTAAAATATAACGGCGGCGCGTTTTATTTCAATCCCGCCACCGCACTTTTATACTGCGAGAGCTGTGCCGAAAAACGCGATTTTACCTGCAACCTTGATGCCGCCGCTCTCGATGCAATGCGCCATATTGTGTTTGCAAGCGATGAAAAACTGTTTTCGTTCACGCTTTCCAAACAAAGTACGGCGCTGCTTTCAAATGTGGTGGGGCAGTATCGCAATTATTGTCTTGAGCGACCGATGAAGTCGCTCTCGTTTTTAGAAACCGTGTTAGGGGACGCCTAAACGGTAAATAAGGTAGGAAAAAATGACATTAAAATACTTAAAAACATTGGAATATGATAAAATATTGGCGCGCGCGGCTGAGCTGATTACCTGTCCGGAAGCAAAAGAAATGTTGCTTTCACAAACGGCGTATGAAACGGCAGACGAAATGCGCGAGGGACTCGTGCGTACCAATACCATGACATCATTGCTGATAAAGAACGGTTCGCCGCGCTTTTCCGGCGTGGAAAAAGTGGCGGCAGTGGTCAATCGTGCGCTCAAAGGCGGCGTGTTATCAATGGGAGAATTGCTGCTTGTCGGTTATACGCTGCGCAATTTTCAGAATTTAATTGCATGGTATGGCATTTCCGAGCATGACGCCCTGTCTCTGGACGATTTGTTTTATGCTATGACACCGCAACCCACACTTGAAAAAAATATTTTTGAATCTATTTTATCCGAAACGGAAATGGCAGATACCGCAAGCGATGCGCTGTACGATATCCGGCGTAAAATTCGCAGCGCGGAAAATGCCATACGCGACAAACTCGACGGCATTGTGAAATCGCAGGCGACGAGTAAATATTTGCAGGATGCCGTGGTGTCCATTCGCAACGGACGTTTTGTGGTGCCGGTCAAATCGGAGTACCGCGGCGAAGTCGGCGGCGTAATTCACGATGTTTCGTCGAGCGGTTCCACGCTTTTTGTAGAGCCGACCGCCGTTGTGGAGGGCAATGCGAAAATTCTGCAATTGCGCAATCAAGAGCAAGCAGAAATCGAGCGCATTTTGTCGGCATTTTCGGGTGCTGTCGCAGCGCTTGAACCGATGTTTTCATACGGCTATGCGGCGATGCTGCAAATCAATGTGCTGTTTGCAAAAGCACAGCTTGCTGTGCAGCAAAATGCCATGATGCCTACCGTGCGTGAGGACGGCGCGTTTCGCCTTGTGCGCGCGCGGCATCCGTTGATTGACAAAAGCACGGTTGTGCCTGTCGATATTGCGCTGGGCATTGATTACGACACGCTGATTGTGACAGGTCCGAACACCGGCGGCAAAACCGTCACGCTCAAAACAGCAGGTTTGCTCTGCGCCATGGCACAGCACGGCTTTTTGATTCCGGCGCATGAAAGCAGCGAAATCTGTCTGTTTGACGATATCTTGGTGGATATCGGCGATGAGCAGAGCATCGAACAGAGTCTGTCTACTTTTTCGGGACATATTAAGAATATCACAGGCATTTTGGAACTCGTCAGTCCGCGCACCTTGGTGTTGATGGACGAGCTTGGCGCGGGAACGGACCCTGCCGAGGGCGCGGCACTTGCCATCGCGATTCTCGAAGCAATGCGTAAACGCGGCGCGAAAATTATGGCGACAACGCATTATGCCGAGCTGAAAATTTTTGCACTGGATACGTCGGGTGTGCAGAATGCAAGTTGTGAATTTAACGTGGAAACGCTGCGTCCGACATATAAAATCAGCGTGGGTGTGCCGGGAAAATCGAACGCGTTTTTAATCAGCGAAAAGCTGGGACTTGATGCGGCAGTTATTGCGGGCGCACAGCGCCACTTGTCGAGTGAAGATCAGCAATTTGACCATATTTTGGCACAGCTTGAAGATTTAAAACGCGAACTCAAGGACGGGCAGGAAGAAATTGAAAACTTAAAACACGGCGCGGCACACGAGCTTGCAAAAGCACAGACAAAGTGTGACGAGCTGATTCATCAAGGCGAAATAGAACTTGCCGCCGCGCGTGACAAGGCAAACAGCATGGTGCAGGACGTGCAGAGCAGTGCCTATCATCTCATGGACGAGCTGAAAAAGCTTGAAAAAGAAGAACAGCTCACGGCAAATCAACGTGCTGTGCGCGCAAGAGAAATTGCACGGAAAGAATCCGAAAAGCTGTTCAGCCGTTCGGACATCGTGCAGGAAACGCCGCGCCATTTTGTGCCGCTGACAAGCGTTGTCGTGGGACAGGAAGTGCTTTTGGTGCAGCTTGACAAAGTTGGCATTGTGCTGTCAAAACCGGACAAAAACGGTCTGGTGGAAGTGCGCGCGGGCATGATTAAAACAAAGGCAAAATTGTCGGAACTCGCGGCGCCGAACAAAGAGAAAAAACCCAAAAAAACGATGTACACGGCACCGGTGAACAGAACAGGCATAAAGAGCAACAGTACACGCAATGCAAGCATGGAAATCAATCTGCTCGGCATGAATGTGGAAGAAGCGCTGCATGAGGTGGATCAATTCATTGATGACGGTATTTTGAGCGGAAAAACCGCGCTTTATCTGATTCATGGCAAAGGGGAGGGGATTTTGCGCAAAGCGATTCATTCCCATTTGCGGGGACATAGAAGCGTGAAAAGTTATCGGCTCGGTGCATACGGTGAGGGTGAATCCGGCGTGACCGTGGTGGAACTGAAATAATAAATGAAACAGCAGAGCGTCCGCGATGAGTGAATTTTCGCGGACGCTCTGCTGTTTTGATAGGACCGATACAAACGTTTGACATTTTTCGCACACGTCTGCCTGTACAATGGATTGCAAAGGAGGCGGTGCCTTGCGTGGCGTAATATACGTGGATATTTTGGTGCTGGTCAATGCACTGCTCGGATATTTTCTGCTCAAAGGAGCGGCACTGCTTGCCGGAAGCGCACAAAAACCGCTGCGTTTGTGCATGGGTGCGCTTGCGTCAGGCTTTTCGGCGCTTTCGCTGCTGCTTGTCAATTTGCCGTGGGGCGTGGCGATACTGCTCAAAGCGGCGTGTGCATGTGGGATTGTGCGAATCGCCTATCCGTATTATCATTGGCGGCTTTACGTGAAAAGCGTGTTTTATTTTGTGGCACTGAATATTGCGCTCGGCGGTGTGGTGCTGCTCGCCATGAAAGCCGGCGCCAATGTAACTTACAGCAATTTCACCGTCTATCTGCATGTCTCGCCTGTTTTGCTGATTGTTTGTATTGCGGGCATGTATTTCGTGGTGCAGGCGGTGACCATGCTTTGCGGAAAACCGGTGCCGCAGCAAAAGATTGCGTTTGCGTTGACACTGGACGATAAAACCATACAGGGCAAGGCATTGCTTGACACCGGCTTTTGCATCAAGGACGCAATCACGGGTAAACAGGTGTTTTTACTCAGTTATCCGATGGTGCAAAAAGAGCTGTCTGCACGGCTTTGTGAGAGTCTGCATGCTTATTTTACGCAGGGCGTTTTGCAGCAGACGGAACTGTCTCTCTACTTATTGCCGGTTAAAACGGCGACCGGAATGCGTCCGCTGCCGGCAATGGCGGCGATGAGTGCAGTGCTAAATGCAAAAAAATGCAGCCGTATTACGGCGGCGTTTACGCCGGAAGAATTTGCGCAGGGCGAATTTTCTGCCATTGCACATGCGGAACTATCAGAATATCAGTGAGGAGCGGAGAAATGTTACAAGTGGATTTTTTGATGCGGCATCTTAAAAATTTGTGGATGTGGCTGCATTTGCCGGGATATCTTTACTATATCAACGGACCGGAAACGCTGCCGGCACCACTGAATAAAGAAGAAGAAAAAACGGTGTTTGAGGGATTGGTGCAGGGGAAACAAAGCAGTAAAGATATGCTGATTGTACACAATCTGCGCTTGGTGGTCTATATCGCCAAAAAATTCGAGGCGAAATCGGCATCTATCGAGGATTTGATTTCCATTGGCACAATCGGCTTAATCAAAGCGGTCAACACCTTTGTGCCGGCAAAGAACATCAAACTTGCCACGTATGCAAGCCGCTGCATTGAAAACGAAATTCTCATGTATCTGCGTAAAAGCAGCAACAAACGCAGAGAAAGCAGCATCGATGAACCGCTGAATACAGATGGTGACGGCAATGAATTGCTGCTATCGGATATTTTAGGTTCAGACCAAAATCAAATCAGCGCTGATTTGGAGCAAATGGCAGAGCGTGACATGCTGCTTGCGGCAGTGGGGCGTTTGACCGGACGTGAGCAGCAAATTATGCAGCTTCGCTTCGGACTGTCCGGAAAACAGGAACACACGCAAAAAGAAGTTGCCGATTTAATCGGCATTTCGCAAAGCTATATCTCGCGCCTTGAAAAGCGCATCATCAAACGGCTGCGCACTGATTTGGAGCGCGTGTCATAAACCGTATGTAATATTTGGCAAACGCCTTTTTGCGATTGCCGCCGCGCGCAATGCCTCATACTTTAAACAAGCACATTGTTTAAAGGAGAGAGCATCCGTGTATTATCAAAAAGTTGAAATTTGTGGTGTCAACACGGCAAAATTGCCGCTTCTCAAAGAAAAAGAAAAAATGGAGCTGATTCGAAAAGCACAGGCGGGCGATATTATCGCGCGGCAGGACATGATTTACGGCAATCTGCGGTTGGTACTCAGCGTGGTGCAAAAATTTTCACAACGCGGCGAAAGCATGGACGATTTATTTCAAGTTGGCTGTATCGGCTTGATGAAAGCCATTGACCATTTTGACATTTCTCTCGGTTTGCGTTTCAGCACCTACGGTCAGCCGATGATTGTGGGAGAAATTCGCCGTTTTCTGCGCGACAACAACACCATGCGTGTCAGCCGTTCGGTGCGTGATGTCGCGTACAAAGCAATGCAGGCGCGTGAACAATTGCAAAAAAGGCTCGGGCGTGACCCGACCGCACAGGAAATTGCCACGGAAATAGACTTGCCCAAAGCGACCGTTACGCTTGCGCTTGAATCGGTTGTAGAGCCGATTTCGCTTTATGAGCCGGTGTATAATGACGGTGGAGACACCATTTTTGTGATGGACCAAATGGGCGACAAAGACGGAGAGGAAAGCTGGATTTCCGCCATTCAGTTCAAAGACACAGTCAACGCTTTGACGGAGCGTGAAAAAAAGATTATGTCGCTGCGCTATCTTGTGGGCAAAACGCAGGTGGAAGTGGCAAATGAAATCGGCATCAGTCAGGCGCAGGTCAGCCGGCTTGAAAAAAGTGCGCTCTCCCGCATCAAAGAGCAGCTATGAAAAAAACGCCGATGAAACCATCGGCGTGTT
This sequence comes from Ruthenibacterium sp., assembly GCA_036635095.1. Taxonomy (GTDB): domain Bacteria; phylum Bacillota; class Clostridia; order Oscillospirales; family Ruminococcaceae; genus Ruthenibacterium. The sequence goes on from JAVWRA010000008.1 coordinate 23,166, forward strand.
TGTTATTTGGAATCGGGGGCAGGGGCATCGGGTGAAATTGCCGCTGCTTTTTTTTCAATATGCACACCATATCCCACAAGTGTGCGCGCCAACAAGCGAATATTGCGGAAATGAACACCGGTAATATTGGCTTCAAATGCGGCGGCAGCATTCGTTTTATTGTCATCAATAAAAATACATTCATTTGCCTTCAGATTATACTTTTGCAAAAGCATGGTGAAAATACGCGGGTCGGGCTTATTCAGTTTTACTTCACAAGAGGCAATGCCGCCGTTGAACAGCTTCCAAAAATTGCGCTGCTGCAAAATTTCAAGCACGTCCGGCGGGATATTGGAGAGATAAAACAGCGAATAACCGCGTTTGCGCAGTCTTTTCAAAAGTTGCACGGTATCATCTCGCGTATGCAGCATGTCAAACCAGTCAGCAAGAATGGTGTCCACTTCATATTTGCAACCCAGTGCAATTCCTTTTTCACGCATGATGGCGTTGCCTTCCTCACGCGTCAGTTCACCGGAATCCATCATCATCCATTCATTGCTGCCGAATGTGATATCATAGAGCTTGTTTTCAAGCTTTTCATTCAAAAAATGGTCTACCAAAAATTCGCGCGGGGCATAATCCACCACCACGCCGCCTAAATCCACAATGATGTTTTGATACAAAATAATCACCTGCTGTTTTTGTTGTTTTTTGTCTTAATCAGTATATCATATTTTGAAACGAATAGAAAGTGTGTATAGAAGAATAGATATACAATATCACGAAAAGGGGAATGAACATGACTTTATATGAACTTTGCCAGCGCGATGTCATCAATATGACAACGGGAGAAAACCTCGGACGTGTAGACGATATCACTTTTGTTGAAAACAGCGCCGTGATTACGCATATTGTATTGTACGGACGATTGAAATTATTCGGCTTATTCGGCAGAGAGGAGGATACATTGATTCCGTGGACAGACATTCAAAAAATAGGAACCGATGTGCTTTTGGTGGAAACGGCGCTCGCAGAGCCAAAACCGCGCAAATATGGACTGCCGAATACGCTGTTTCATTCATGATGTGCAGAACTTGACACGTTTGGTATAATAATAAAGTATCATATACCACGAAAGGAACTTGAAATTTTGCAAGAAGTAAAGACAAATAAAATAATCAAGCGCGACGCATGGTGGCTGAATGTGTTGGCGGTTGTGCTGATACCGACAATTTTTCTGTTGACGATGGAATGGATTCACCGCGGCACATTGCTGAAAGATTTTTGGAGCGAATGTTTTGCACCGCACCGGATGGCGTTTTTTCTCGAATGGCTGTTTTTGCTGTTCGTATATCTTTTGTTTTTGGGCTTGACGGGACGGCACTGGCCGGCGGTACTGGCAAGCGGATTTATCAGCAATATACCCGGCGCCGTGACATGGTTTAAGCTGCAAATGCGCGGCGAACCGTTCCTGCCGTGGGATTTTTCGCAAATTGAAGATTTGATGGGTGTCGCCGATAAAGTAAAGCTCAAAATAGAGCCGTCAATGCTGTGGACGCTCGGCATTTTTATGGTGCTTTTTATCGGCAGCTTTTGGATTCACACGCCGTATAAAACCCGAAAATCACGCATAATTGCACGAATTTGCACCACAATCGGCGCGGCATTCGCGCTCTGTGTGCTTGTTTTCTGCGTTTATCTGCAACCGTCCGTCACACAAAAAATGGGCATACACTCCGATATGTGGATGCAGGATCGCTATTATCGCAACCACGGTGTCATCACCGGCTTCATCACCAATCTTGTGGTGCTGAACATTGCACAGCCGGAGGGATATTCCGAGGAAGCGGCGGCGGCACTGCGCGCGGAAGTTGTTGAAAAACAAAAGACACAAAAGCCGCTGTTTGAAAATTCTTATGCCGCCGTGGCGGAGCAGCCGCAACAGACGCCGAACATCATTTATGTGATGAATGAGTCGTTCTGGGACGTCAGTAAACTGCAAGGCATCACATATGACCGAGAGCTTACACCAACGCTTGCGACGCTCAAAAACGAGGGCGCCTACGGTCTTGTGTATTCACCGTCATTTGGCGGCGGCACATGTGATGTGGAGTTTGAGGCGCTGACGGGATTTTCGATTGAACATCTGCCGTCCGGTGCAAAGCCGTATCAGCAGTACGTCACAAAAGATATGCCGTCACTGCCGCAGTATCTCAAAACAAAAGGCTATGAAACGCTTGCCATTCATGGCTATAATCGTAAATTCTGGAGCCGCAACACGGCGTATCCGAATCTCGGACTTGACACGTTTATCGCGTCGGAGGATTTTGTAAATCCCGACAAAAAGCGCGGTTTTATCTCCGATGCCGCCATGACACAGCGCATCATTGAAGAATATGAAAAACGCACCGATGATGCGCCGCTTTTTATCCATGCGGTCACCATGCAAAATCATACCACGTATGACGCAAGTCGCTATCCGGAAAATGAGCTTGTGAAAATTATTGACAATGCGGCAGGACTTGACGCGGAAACTTTGTCGCAATTGCAGGATTTTGCAACGGGCGTATACGAGGCGGACGCGGCGCTCGGCACCTTGATTGACTATTTCCGCAAGGTGGACGAGCCGACCGTCATTGTGTTTTGGGGCGACCATTTCAATCCGGTGGGAACCGGTTATGAGCTGTATGAAAAAACAGGCTGGATTCAAAAGGGCGACCACAACAGTCCGGCACTGCGTGGCACAGATTTGCGCATCTGGAGCAATTACGATGCTGCCTCCGTGGACATCGGCACAATTGCAAGCTACAATCTGTCACCGGTGGTACTTGATTTGTACGGCATTGAAAAGCCGCTGTGGTTTGAATTTTTAACACAACAAATGCCGATTATGCGTGCGCGTACACACGGCGTAACCGTCAATCCGGACGGCACGTATTCCGCGGAAATGACGCCTGAGCAGCAGGCATCATTTGACGCGGCATGGCTGCTGCAATATGACAAAATGTTCGGCAAAAATTACACGCATGCCATTGCGACAGCAAAAAAAGCATAAAACCGGAAAATACTTCTTGTAATCAGCATCGTGTTGTGCTATACTAATACGGCAATACGCACGCATTGCTTTGGTTTCCTGTGCCTGAAAAGGTGGAATCTCCATGTATGCAATGCGGAGGAAAAAACAAATATTAGGAGGAAATTATTATGGCAGTCGTATCTATGAAACAGCTTCTCGAAGCCGGCGTACATTTCGGTCATCAGACCCGTCGCTGGAACCCCAAAATGGCACGGTATATCTTTACCGAGCGCAATGGTATTTATATCATTGACTTGCAGAAAACCGTTAAAAAGTTAGATGAAGCATACAATTTTGTACGTGACATCTCCACAGAGGGCGGCGAAATTCTGTTTGTCGGCACCAAAAAACAAGCGCAGGATTCTATCCGCGAAGAAGCACAGCGCTGTGGAATGCACTTTGTAAACGCGCGTTGGCTCGGCGGTATGCTCACCAACTTCCGCACCATTCGCCGCCGCATCGACCGCATGGAGCAAATCAATAAAATGCGTGATGACGGCACATTTGACCTGCTTCCGAAAAAAGAAGTTGCCAAACTCGAACTCGAACTCGAAAAGCTCGACAAATTCCTTGGCGGCGTAAAAGATATGGTTAAACTTCCGAAAGCCATGTTCATTGTTGACCCGCACAAAGAACGCATCGCCGTTTCTGAAGCGCTCAAACTGAACATTCCCATCGTGGCAATTGTTGACACCAACTGCGATCCGGACGAAATCGATTATGTCATTCCGGGCAATGACGATGCAATTCGTGCCGTAAAGCTGATTGCAGGCGCAATGGCAGATGCGGTACTCGAAGGTCGTCAGGGCGAACAAAGCGAAGAAGTTGCACCTGTTGCAGCCGAAGAAATCGCTCAATAATGAAAAGATAAGGGGACTATAAAAAATGGCATTTACTGCTTTAGACGTTAAAAATCTGCGCGAGCAGACCGGATGCGGCATGATGGACTGCAAAAAAGCCCTCGTAGAATCCGCAGGCGATTTTGAAAAAGCAATTGAATATCTGCGTGAAAAAGGACTTGCCGCCGTCGCGAAAAAGTCCGGACGCATTGCCGCTGAGGGCATGGTATACGCCACTGCCGACATCGCCAAAAAAGTGGGCGTTGTGGTAGAGGTAAACGCAGAAACCGATTTTGTCGCTAAAAATGAAATGTTCCAAACCTTTGTAAAAAGTGTTGCGAATGTGATTATGGACGAAAACCCCGCCGATGTAGACGCATTGCTTGCCTGCGAAATGGACGGCGCAACCGTTGCCGACGCGTTGCAGGATAAAGTTCTCGTCATTGGCGAAAACATTAAAATTCGCCGTTTTGCGCGTTTTGTCGGTGCTTGTGCCGCGTATGTGCATGGCGGCGGTACCCACGGCGTACTGGTTGACTTTGCTGCGGATGACGCTGTTGCCGCAAAACCGGAATTTACACTGTTCGGCAAAGACATTGCCATGCAGATTGCAGCGGCAAACCCGCTGTATTTGTGCGAGAGCGAAGTGCCGGCTGAAGTGATTGAGAAAGAAAAAGAAATTTTACTGGCTCAAATCAGCAACGACCCGAAACTTGCCGGCAAACCCGAGCAGGTCAAAGTGAAAATGGTAGAAGGCAAAATCGGCAAATACTACAAAGAAAATTGCCTTGTTGACCAGCAGTATGTCAAAGATCCGGACATCACGGTTGCACAATATGTTGAAAACACAGGCAAAGAACTTGGCGGCGCAATCGCCGTCAAACAGTTTGTTCGCTTTGAAAAAGGCGAAGGACTTGAGAAAAAGAGCGAAGACTTTGCGGCAGAAATTGCCAGCATGGTGAAATAATTCGTTCTCATAAGCACAGAATTGCCGCCCCGCACATAGCTTTTTGATTTGTGCGGGGCGGTTTTATCTTTTTCACTATTGATATATAATACTAGTTGACAATATATTTTATCTGTGCTATAGTAAAGACAATCTTAAAGAATCCGGAAAACCAAAAACAGAAGGAGGTCAAGAAATGAAACAATACGTATGTAGCATTTGCGGTTTTATTTATGATGAAGCCGCCGGTATTCCATCTGCCGGTATTGCGCCCGGCACAACATGGGAGGCATTGCCTGAAAACTGGGTTTGCCCCCTATGTGGCGCGGCAAAATCGAATTTCAAAGTAAAACAAGAAGCCGCACAGGCAGCGCCGCCGGTACCTGTGCAGACAAACAGTGCCGCCGATTTGAAAGAGCTGTCTGTCGGTGCGCTGTCAGCACTGTGTTCCAATCTTGCAAGAGGCTGTGAAAAGCAGTATCTCAAAGAGGAATCGGCACTGTTTACCGAGCTGTCGGATTATTTCAAAAGCAAAACGCCTGCGCAGGAAAGCGCCGCACCGGAAACATTGCTCAAACTGGTGCAGCAAAATCTTGAAACAGAATTTGTTGCCGCAAATGCAGCGGCAGGCGCAAAGCCGGATCGCGGTGCATTGCGCGCTCTTGTGTGGAGTGAAAAAGTAACCCGTATTTTAAATTCGCTTTTGGAACGCTATCAAAAAGATGGCGATGCCATGATGGAAAATACAAATGTTTATGTGTGCGAAACATGTGGATTTGTGTACATAGGAGACGCACCGCCCGCCATTTGTCCCATTTGTAAGGTTCCGAGTTGGAAAATTGCCCCAGTGGAAAGGAGGTAACTGATGATGTATGCAGTGAGAAATATCAGATTATGTACCAAAGATTGTTTGTGCCTGTATGTTTGTCCGACCGGTGCAACAGATACCGAGAACAGTATCATTGACGTTGCCAAATGTATCGGTTGCGGTGTTTGTGCCGGTTCCTGTCCGTCAGGTGCAATTACCATGGTTCCAAAAACATTGCCGCCGCAGCAGTCCAAAGAGACGAGCGTTGTCGGCGCAATGAATGCGCTTGCGGAAAGCAAAGCAAAACAGGAAAAAATTGCGTTACAGCTTGCGCAAAGTACAGCCAATCCTATTTTGCGTCAGTTCGCAACGGCAATCGCAAAATCAAACCGTCTGATGACAGAGGATATTCTGCGTGAAGCAGGCTATATGCTGCCGCAGAGCGGCAATGCGCATCGTATGCTGCAATCGCTGATTGAAAACCCGCCGACAGAGGATTTTCCGGTGGAGACCGCGAAAAAGCTCGTGCAAATGCTTGCAAACAACGACTGATAGCAATGACAAAGCCTTGGAGCGATACGTCGCTTCAAGGCTTTTTTGTGTATTGAGAAAAACGATAAAAAGTGTTATAATACAAGTCATTGAATCAGAGTCGGCGAAAGGAGTGCGGGAAAGATGGCGGCAATACGCGTTTTGCAAATAGTACCCGCAATGAACTGCGGCGGACTTGAGAGTTTCATCATGAATATTTATCGCAAAATTGACAGGCGTCAGGTTCAGTTTGACTTTTTGGTGCATTACACAGCGCCGTCTTATTTTGATGCGGAAATTGCAGCGCTCGGCGGACGCATTTACCGCCTGTGTGTGCGTGAGGACAACAATCTGCCGCGCTATTTGCATGCGCTGAACACTTTTTTTGCGCAGCATCCGGAATATGCAGTCATCCATGGACATTACAGCGGTTTTGGAATGTTCTATAATGCCATTGCAAAAAAACATGGTGTGCGTGTGCGTATCGGACACAGCCACAGTACGGCATCAGAAAAAAACATCGTCGGACTGCTCGATTTTGTCATGTCGCTCGGCTTTAACCACAACTTGACTGACCGCTTTGCTTGCAGCGAAGAAGCCGGTCGCTTTTTGTTTCACGGAAAAGCATTTACGGTGATTGCAAACGGTATCGATACGGCACATTTTATCTTCACGCCACAAAAACGTGCGCAGATGCGTGTGCGGCTGCATTTATCGGAAGATGCAGTGGTGTATGGACATGTCGGGAGATTTGAACAGCCGAAAAATCACAAATTCTTATTGGAAATTTTTGCGGAAATTATCAAGCGACAGCCGCATGCGATTTTGCTTTTGGCAGGTGACGGTTCGCTGCAAAACGAATGTCGCACATGGTGTGCTGCACACGATTTGACGCAGCAGGTGCGCTTCCTCGGCACGTATAAAGATACGGCGGAGCTGTATCTGGCAATGGACGGCTTTTTGTTTCCAAGTTTGTTTGAAGGACTTCCCGTCGTGCTTGTAGAAGCACAGGCGGCAGGCTTGCCATGCCTTGTGAGCAGCCGTGTTTCACAGGAAACCGCAGTCACCGATTTGGTGCAATTCTTACCGCTGGAAGCAGGCGCGCCTGCATGGGCGGAAAAAGCAATTTCGCTGCCGACATTACAGCGCAAAGACTTTGCGGAGCTTGTTGCAAAAGCCGGTTTTGACGCGGCAACGCAGGCGTACAGGCTGCAACAATTCTATTTGCAGAAAGCAGCGGAATTTCCGCGTGAGGTGCGAGGATGAACACACCCAAGGTTTCGGTGATTGTTCCTGTTTATAACACGGCAGAAAGATTGCCGCGCTGCATCGCGTCACTGTGCGCACAGACGATGCAGGATATTGAAATTTTGCTTATTGATGACGGCAGCACCGACAAAAGCGGTGAAATCTGCAATCAATTTGCACAAAAAGACGCGCGTATTCAGGTGTTTCACAAAAAAAACGGCGGCGTATCTTCCGCACGAAACGTAGGTCTGGCACAGGCAAAAGGCAGCTATATTTCTTTTGTTGACAGTGATGATGCGGTGACACCCGAGATGATGGCACAGCTTTATACGGCGGCACAGGCGGCGGATGCGCAGGTGGTATTCGGTGCATTTGTGCGCATCTATCAAGATGGTACACAAGTGAAAAGCAATGAAAAAATAACGAACGCCGTCTATCATGGCGAACAGATTGCACAGCAGATTCTCTATCCGTTGCTCGGACCGAATCCACAGATAAAGGATTGCCGCACATTGGAAAGCATTTCGTGTCGAGGATTGTATTCTGCCGAATTGATTGCAAAAGAAGTTTCGCTCTTTTTTGAACCTTGCACTTTTTCGGAGGATTTGGTTTTCTTGATAGACATCTTAACGCGCTGTGATTGTGCCGCAACAACGGATGCGGTCATTTATCATTACTATATCAACGAAAGTTCCGCTACCGAACGGTATAGAGCGGACAAACTTGCGAAAATGAAAGAAAGCTACGATATCACACAGCAGCATTGCAAGGCAGACGGCGTTTCAGAAGCCGTTTATCGCCCGCGCACCGCCGCTTTATTTTTGGGTCTGGCAAGCGTATGTGCAAAGCAAATTTGCGCCGCTGTGCCGCAGCAGCTTTCCAAAGCACAGGCGCTTGCGGCACTCGCCGCTTTTGATGCAGACGCGGTGATGCAAGATGCGCTCATGCGTTGTCAGTGGCAAAAACTGCCGCTGTTGCTACGTGTTTTCTGCTTTTGTGCCAAGCATCATTGTGAAACAATTCTCTATATACTGGTTCGAACTTTTTTGAAAATGCAGGAGATTAAAGAATGACAAAATCACATTCACGCAATATTTTTCTGGTTATACTGCTGCTTTTTCCAATGTTGCAACCGGCATATTTCAGCTACTGCATTCCGTTGTTGGCAAAGGGATATGATATTGCAGGCGTCGTTTCGGCGGCAACGGTTTTCTGTCTGTATTTTTATCAATTGATACGCAAAGACAAACGCAAAAAAATCAATCCGGCATTGCTCGTGCTGTTTTGTTTTGAAGCATGGATTGTTGTAATTACCGCGCTCAATTGGCAGTTTGGCACAAGCGGTATTGATTTGCCGTTGCTGTTATACATTGCACGAAACGGTATTTATGCGCTTGTATTCGGAATACTGACAGAGATTTTCGCAGAGGATATCCGCGCTTTGCTAGGAGGCTGTCTTTTCGTTTTTGAAATTTTGATTTACAGCAATTTTATCACGATGGTGCTTTTTCCTAACGGATTATATGTCAGTGAGCTGCAAGCACTCAATTGGGTACTTGGGTTTAAAAATTCACATGTTGTTTATCTCTTGCCTGCGCTTTGCTTTGCAATGCTGTATCGTCGGTTTGAAACGCATCATTACCGCACAAATTTGCTCATTGGTATTTGCTATGCCAGCACCATAATAGGACATTCCAGCACAACCATCATCGGCGTGACAATTTTTACACTCTGCCTGCTTGCCACATGGAAAAACAGAACCAAATTGATGAATATGGCTTCTTATTGCGTGATTACGGTGGTTGGCTTTTTTGGTATTGTGATATTCAGACTGCAAAATCTGTTGTCTTTTTTCATTGTAGACGTGCTGCACAAAGATTTAACGCTGACAGGACGCACCAAAATATGGGATGACTCCATGCCGCTGATTGGCGAAAAAATCTGGTTTGGGCATGGAATCCGGCGCGACGGCGTGCGCGCGGCGGAACTCGGCAATCCCGAAGCCGTCCATACGCACAACCAGTATCTGGAGCTGCTGTACATCGGCGGCATTGTGTTGCTGATTATTTTCATCATTCTGGTGGTGCTGTGTACCGTGCGATTGATGCGCCATCGCAACACATGGGCGGCGCGTGTGCTGTCAGCAATATTGTTTGCGGTTTTGATTATGATGTTCACGGATGTGTATAATTGTCCTACAATTTATATGCTTTTTGTGCTTGCGTGGCAGGTGCCGAACATCATTGCGCAGGAAAATGTGCCGCCACCCATTCAATCGGAAAACGGAAAGGGATAACATGCGAACTCAAAAATCAATTGTCAACTTTTCAGTGGCGCTCGCCGGGCAAATTATTGCACTTATCGTCAGCATTATTGCGCGCACCGTTTTTTTGCAATTTCTCAATGCGGAATATCTTGGACTTGCAAGTTTATTTACAAACGTATTAACGATGCTTTCTCTTGTGGAGCTGGGCATCGGACCTGCAATGTCGTTCAGTTTATATCGTCCGCTTGCGCAAAACGATGTTGAAAAAATAAAAAGTTTGATGCGGCTGTATCGACGCGCGTATACGATAATCGGCATAGTGGTGCTGGTGCTTGGTGTGTGTTTCACCCCGTTTTATCGTCTGCTGATTGCGCAGACGCCGGACATTCCGCATTTGGATTTTATCTATCTGCTCTTTGTGGCAAATACCGGCGTATCTTATTTTTTCGCCTACAAACGCGCACTTGTAATGTCGGATCAAAATCGTTATATTGCAACAATCTTTCGTTACGCGTTTTATATTATACTGAATACGGCGCAAATTTTTGTGCTGTGTCTGACGCAAAATTATATTCTGTTTCTTGCACTGCAAATTATGTCTACAATTCTTGAAAACATTTCGCTGTCCTATAAAGTCACAAAAATGTATCCTTATTTGAAAGAGAAAACAGTAAAAAAACTGACGACGGAAGATTTGACGGGAATCCGAAAAAACGTCGGTGCAATGCTGCTGCATAAAATCGGGTCGCTCGTTGTCAATTCCACAGACAGCATCATCATCGCCAAATTTGTCGGGTTGGCGGCAGGCGGTTTATACTCGAACTATCAGCTTGTCCTCACGGCACTCAACGCGTTTATCTACAATGTATTTGACTCTATCACAGCCGGAATCGGCGATTTAAACGCACAGCACGAAACAAAAAAGATGGAAATTGTATTCTGGCGCGTCTTTTTTGCCGATTTTTGCATTTACGGCTTTTGCAGCATTTGCCTTGCCGTGCTGTTTGCTCCGTTCATCAGCCTGTTTTTTGGTGCAAAGTATTTGCTCGACATCGGCACAACGTCGGTTTTGATTGTGAATTTTTTTCTGGCAGGAATGCGCATGTCTGCACTGTCTTTTCGAGAGGCAACGGGCGCTTATTATTACGACCGCTATAAGCCGCTGTTTGAATCCGTCATCAATTTGGCGGTATCAATTTATTTGGTGCAAAAAATAGGAATCATGGGCGTTTTTGTCGGTACCGGTGTCAGTATGCTGACCACATGCTTTTGGATTGAACCTTATGTTGTGTTCAAACACGTTTTGAAAATCCCGTTGCGTCGATATTTTTTGCGGTACGGCTGCTACACGGTAATCGGAATTGCGATTGGTGCGGTGACAGTCGGTGTGGCTACACTTTTGCCGGCAACCGGTTTTCTTGCGTTTGTCGCGCGGATGCTATTGTGCATTGCAGTGCCGCTTCCTCTTTTTTGGTTGGCGTTTCACCGCACACCGGAATACAGCTATTATCTGGAGCTTGCGCAAGGACTGCTGCACAAGATAAAAAGCAAACAGAAATGAGGGCGGACTGGTAAGATTAGGCGCATTGTAATATTTGCAAAACCGCGGGGTTTGTACTATAATAATATATGATTATACAAACAAATCACATCGCTCGGAGGCAGTATGATAAAAGCAAATCAAAAAATATTTAATACACTCAACGCCTTGACAGACGGGGTTTTGTTTATGCTGTCATTTTGGGTTGCTTATTTTCTGCGCTTTCATGTGATGAGCGGCGTTGTCTCCATTGATTTCCAAACCAATATTTTAGTTTCCGTCTGCTATGCTGTTTTGATGGTGTTTTTATATTATGCTTTTCAGATGTATCATTCATTCCGCACACGCAGATTCATAGAGGAAAGTTATCGCATTATTGAAATCAATTTCATGGGAAGCATCGGCTTCGGTCTGATGTGGTATTGGCTGCGCATCATGGATTTTTCGCGCTTGATGCACGTTTTTCAATTTGTGATTTGCACCGTTTTGATTCTTTCAAAACGCGGTGTCATCCGCATGATTTTACGCTATTGGCGGCGCAAAGGCTATAATTTAAAGCATGTGTTGGTGGTTGGCAGCGGCAATCTTGCTATTCAATATTGTCAGGCAATCAAGGATTATCCGGCAGACGGTTTTCGCTATGAGGGATATGTTTCAGACGTCGAAAATCCCGCGCTCACAGCATACCTTGGCAATTACAAACAGCTTGAATCTGTTTTGCAAAACAATTTTTTTGACGAAGTGATTGTGGCACTGGAACAAAGCGCCATGGATAAGATGGGTTTTGTGATTTGCGCGGCGGAAAAAGAGGGTGTCCATCTTTCTATTATTCCGGACTATAACAAATATATTCCCGCACATCCCACAGTAGACGTTATCGGCGATGTGAAATTGATCAGCATTCGCACTTCGCCGCTCAGCAATGCGCTGAATGCGTTTATCAAACGCGCGATGGATCTTGTGTGCGCGTCACTTGCAATCATTGTGTCCTCGCCCATTTTGTTGTTTGCCGCAATCGGCACACGTCTTTCATCGCCCGGCCCCGTTATCTTCAAACAGGAGCGCGTGGGACTCGGCAAAAAAACATTTGTGATGTATAAGTTTCGCTCTATGCGCATCAACGATGCAGCCGATACAGCATGGAGCAAGCGCACAGACAGCCGTAAAACATGGTTTGGCAGCCTTCTGCGCAAAACAAGCATCGACGAATTGCCGCAGCTTTTTAATGTACTCAAAGGGGATATGAGCCTCATCGGACCGCGGCCGGAATTGCCGCATTTTGTGGCACAGTTTAAAGAGGAAATTCCGCTGTATATGGTAAAACATCAAGTGCGTCCGGGCATTACCGGTTGGGCGCAGGTCAACGGATATCGCGGCGACACCTCCATTGAAGAGCGCATCAAATGTGACATTTACTATATTGAAAACTGGTCTTTCGGGTTTGATATGCGTATTATTTTCATGACGATTTTCGGCGGAATGCTCAACAATGAAAAACTTGCCAAACGAGACGCCGCCCAAGAAGAGGAAAATGCACATGGATAAAATGCCGCTGCGCATTGCGCTTGTGATGGGGAAAATGAATCGCGGCGGGGTGGAAGCAATCATTGTCAACTACTATCGTGCCATCGACCACGCAAAAGTGCAATTTGATTTTTTTGTGGACAGCGATTCTTCGTTTCCGCAGCGCGCCGAGCTTGAAAGGCTCGGCGCAGGCATTTTTATGGTGCCACCTTATCAAAAGCTGCCGGCATATCTGCATACGCTGACAGCACTGTTTAAAAAAGGAAAGTATGCGATTGTTCACGCAAATCTGAATACGATGAGCGTTTTTCCGTTATTTGCGGCATGGCTTGCCGGTGTGCCGGTGCGGATTTGCCATAACCATTCCACGGCGGCAAAAGGGGAAGGAAAAAAAACGCTGCTTAAAATGCTGTTGCGCCCCTTTGCCAAGGTGTTCGCAACGGATTATTTTGCGTGCAGCGAAGTGGCGGGACGGTGGCTGTTTGGCGATGCTTGTTATGCGGCGGGCAAAGTGACCGTGTGGCCCAATGCCATTGACTGGGAACAATTTGCCTATTCGGCTGAAAATCGCGCAGAAGTGCGCCAAAAATGGAATGCACAACAAAACTTTGTCGTGGGGCATATCGGACGTTTTACGTATGCGAAAAACCACGACTTTTTATTGCGCACTTTTGCAAAATTTCACGCATTGCAGCCGCAATCCGTACTTTGGCTTGTCGGCGAGGGTGAATTATTGGAACAAACAGAACAAAAAGTTTTGCAGCTCGGCATCGGGGAATCTGTCAAGTTTTTGGGTGTGTGCAGCGATACGGCGGAATTGTACAACGGAATGGACGTTTTTGTATTGCCAAGTGTTTACGAGGGTTTTCCGGTGGTTGGGGTGGAGGCGCAGGCAAACGGATTGCCTTGCCTTTTTTCTGCCGACGTTCCCGCTGTGGCATGTTTTACAAAAAACAGCGCACTGTTGCCGCTTGCGGCAGGTGTGGACGTATGGGCAGACAAATTGCGTGAAATTGAAAAAGAAGCGCGGATGCCGTCCGTATGTTCTGCGGAAATTGTGCGTCAATTCAGCATTGAAAGCAGAGCGGTGCAGTTGATGCAATGGTATCTTATAAAAGCAAAGGAGAAAAAATGATGCCGAAAGTATCCGTGATTGTGCCGGTCTATAATGTGGAAAAATATATAAAGCGCTGTGTAGACAGTTTGCTGCATCAAACAGAGCATGATATCGAGATTATACTGGTGGACGATGGCAGCACCGACCAAGGCGGAAGCCTATGCGATGCGTATGCAAAACAGGATGCGCGAGTCATTGCACTGCATCAGAAAAATGGGGGCCCTTCTGCGGCGCGCAACGCAGGCATTGCGGCGGCAAGCGGCAGCTATCTTGCGTTTGTGGACAGCGATGATTGGCTTGCGCTTGACGCAATCGCGTATTTGCTGGCGCTATCACAGAAATATCAAGCGGAAATTGCCGTTTGCGCAGCGCTGTATACCGATGGCACACAAACGGTACAGTCGCAGCAATGTGCGGAGTTTGTGTTTGACAAAGAACAGGCACTCGCACAAATGTTGTATCAAAAAAAATTCGACACCAGTGCATGGGGCAAACTATATCGTGCAGATATCTTTCAAAATATTCGATATCCT
>JAVWRA010000009.1:0-33177 GCA_036635095.1 Ruthenibacterium sp.
GGAAACCTACAATGGTGCGCTTGACCCCAAAATGCTCGGCTATGATGTGGAGCAGCTTTCTGACCGCGTGGACTATTATGTGTGGCGTGAAAACAACACCGAACTGATTACACACACCGTCAACGGCGTACAGGAAAAATACGAAGCACCGGCAATTGCACTCTCACGCGGCGGCTATAATATTTTTATCGGAAACAATTTTGACTCGGCAGTGCTGCAAGGTGCGCCGCGTGCAACGCGCACACTTTTGATGGTGGGCGGGCGCATGTCACATGGACTTGCCGTGTGGCTGACCCCGTATTTTAAAAATGTGATTGTGCTGAATGAAGAAAATTTCTACAAGGGAAATGAAACGATGCAGCAATATTTAGAGCAGTATGACGTCAGCGATGTGCTGATTGTCGGCGAGGCGCAGTCCATCGCTTCCCGCACGGCGCAGCGCCATCTTGTGACGTGTTTTATACCGGACGAAGCGCCGCCGACAGCACCCGTACCATGACCATTAAAACTGCCATAGGGCAGAAAGGATGACTGCCACATGCTTGATGTTTACCGCAAAGAAATCAAATACATTGTTTCGATTGTCGATTTCATACGGCTGAAGCAGCGTCTCGGCGCATATCTTACGCTTGACCCACATGCCGGCTGCGACGGATATCCCGTGCGTTCGCTGTATTTTGATTCGGAATATGATGCGGATATGCGAGATGTACTGGACGGTTTATTCGAGAAATCCAAGCTGCGCTTGCGTGTATATACACCGAACGACATATGTGTAAAACTGGAATTTAAGCAAAAAGCGGGCAGTGACGGACGCAAGCAGACATTGCTGATTTCACGCGCAGAAGCGCAGGAAATGATGCGCACCCAATACAGCTTTTTGCTCGACAAAGAGGAGCCGTTTGCGGTGCAGTGCTATAAGCGGCTGACGTGCGGCGCATATCGCCCCAAAGTGATTGTGGAGTATGACAGATTTGCCTTTTCCTATGCCATCAACCATATTCGCATCACCTTTGACCACAACGTCACCGCCTGCCCGATTGTGGAGGATTTTCTGCGGGATTCTTTCGCAAAAAAACCGCTGATGCCACCGGATTTGGGCGTTCTGGAAGTGAAATACGACGGCTTTTTACCGACGCCCATCAAAGAAGCACTGGCACTGATTAACGTGCTTCCAACGTCAAACAGCAAATACTTAAACGCGCGTCTGTGAACGGCGCGGCACAGAGAACCGGCATTGCAAACAATTATTTTGCGCAAAAGCGCAAGGAGGTTTCAGCATGAAACAATTTATTCTCGACAACTTTTCAAACATCGGAGGTGCCACCTTCGGTGCCATTCTGCTCAACAATGTTGTGGCGGTGCTGCTGGCATTGTTTGTGATGTTTACCTATTGGCTGACGTATTCCGGCACGGCATACAGCAAAAAATTCAATGTTTCGCTCGGTATGTTGCTCATCATCACCACCTTGATTATGAACGTTATCTCCAGTAATATCGCGCTTTCACTGGGTATGGTTGGCGCACTGTCCATCATTCGTTTCCGCACGGCGGTGAAAGATGTACGCGATGCTACGTTTATATTTTGGTGTATTGCCGCCGGTATTTCCTGCGGAATTGCAAAATATATGCCTGCGCTGATTGGCTCGGTAACGCTGTTTGTGTTTCTGCTTATTTTCAAGCAGGTTGGTGCAGAGGATAAATACCTCATCATCATCAAAGGCACGGCAAAGGCGCTGCGCTCCATCGAAGTGGCAGTTGCGGAATATTATGCCGGTCGCGCACATTTGCGGGTAAAAAACATGATGGACGACAGCGTGGACCTTGTGTATGAAGTGAGCGTGAAAACGCTTGCGCGCGCCGCCAAAAAAAGCAGTTTGCCCATTGAGGACGAGCTGTTTCGCATTGAGGGCGTCACGAGTGTCAATCAGGTAGAACAGTCGGACGACATGAGCCGCTGACACAAAGCCGAAAAAAGACACACATTCGTACATGCGGGAGGATAAAAGATGCGCAAAAAATGGGCATCGGCAGTTGTATTGCTGCTTTTGATAGGCGCTGTCGGATGGATTGACGTATTTGTAAAGCCGACAATGCTGGCGGCACAAGCGGCGCAAGAAGAAGCGCGCCTTGCCGCAGAAAAGCAGAAAATAGAGGAAACGCCACATGCAGAAGGTGTTTTTTCGTCGCATCTGCCGATTATCACAATCGAAACAAACGGGCAGGATATCGAAAAAGAGATGCCCATTTGGGGTACGATGCAGGTGTTTGACCAAAATAAAGCGTTCAATTATCTCGACGATACACCGCGGTATGCAGTGCCGATTTCTATAAAATATCGCGGCAACTCGTCTTATCTTACCTTTGACAAAAAACAGTACCGCATAGAAACTTACAAAAAGGCGCAAACGGACGGTAAAGATTCAATTCCGCTGCTCGGCATGAAAAGCGATTCGGAATGGGTGCTGAATGCGCCGTTTTTGGACCGCACTTTACTGCGCAATCATCTGATGTACGGCGTTGCTCGTCAAACCATGCGATGGGCGCCGGATACCCGTTTTTGCGAATTGTTTTTAGACGGAAGCTATCAGGGCGTTTATCTTGCCGTTGAGCCGGTGCGCGCATCGAAAAACCGCTTAAATCTGCAAACGGTTTCTTCCGTCACGGGCGAAACCGCCTATCTTGTGAAGCGTGACCGTGCAGAAAGCGAAGTGCATGAGCTGCATAATTTCGGCACATATACGGCACTCACGCCGCAAAAGCTGAGCGTTGCTTATCCGAGCGCGCAACGGTTGACGGACGAAAATATCCGCTATATTCAAAACGATATCAGCCATTTTGAACGCATACTGTATTCCGACAATTTCAAGGACGAAAAAAACGGGTATTCCGCCTATATCGACGTTGATTCCTTTGTGACTTATTATGTTCTGAACGAGTTTTTCATGAACAACGATGCCGGCAATCTCTCCACTTATCTTTATAAAGACCTCGGCGGAAAAATTTGCATATCCGTGTGGGATTTCAACAACGCACTCGATAATTACGCATGGAGCGTCACACAGCCGGAGGGCTTTTTCATCAACAGCAACGCATGGTTCGACGCTCTTTTGCAGGATGAAAATTTTACACGACAGGTCATTGAGAAGTATCGGCTGCTGCGCAAAACGGTTCTCAGCGATGATTATTTGCTCGGAGAAATTGATAAAACGGTGGAATTTCTCGGCGATGCAATTGACCGCAATTTCGCCGTATGGGGATACACTTTTATAGAATCGCTGCGCATTTTGGACGAAAACGGCACCTCCAATGATGCGCGCAGTTATGAGCAAGCAGTATGGCAGTTGAAAAACACACTTGTCAAACGCGGAAAATTCATGGATGAAAACATCGAAGCATTGTACCAATTCAGTCGGCAATAATTTGCAGAAAAGGGGGCGGCAGATGAAGCGTCATAAAATTTCAAAGCGGTTCATTGCCGCACTGCTTTTGGGGGCGGTGCTTGCGATGGCAGGCGCCGTTTATGGGATACATCAATATACAACGCTGCCGTTTTTGCTGCACAACAGCAGCGAAACCGCACCGACATTCCGTTGCAATGAAAAGCGGATTGAACACAATGAAAATGGCGTATGGAAAGAATTTAAAACGGCAGGCGTCACCGTCAGTCCCTCGTTGCCCGGCGGAAAAAGCGTTTCTTATGCGCAGTATCTTGCATGGTTTGCCGATATTGCAGCAATGAACGCGAATGTTCTTGAAGCGTCAGAGCAGATGAATCCCGATTTTTACAAGGCGTTTTATGACTACAATACCGCCGCAGAAACGCCGCTGTACCTGTTGCAAAGCATTCGGCTGCCAAAAAAAACATACGCCGATATGATGGACGCCGTCACGGGAAAACTGGAGCAAGCACTCACAAAAGCGGCGTGTGAAACCATCAATCGGCTGCACGGTTTGGGCGGACGCACCCGCACACCGGATGTGTCGCCATGGGTGATGGGGTATCTTGTGGGCGATGAATGGGATTCCGAATTGGTGCTTTACACAAACGATATCCAACGTGAGTATGCCGGTTTTGAGGGAAGATATTGCAGCACATGGGAAAGCGCTTCGGCGTTTGAATCGGTGCTTGCGCGTGTGGCCGATAATATTTTCGCATACGAAACCGGCAAGTTTAAAACACAAAAACTGCTTGCGTTTCGTAACGGCGCATTTACCGACCCCTTGGTGCATGACACCGCGTTCAGTCCCGGTTTGTATGAAAATCTTGCACATGTCAACACCCAGCTTATTTCCACAAGCGAGCAGGTGAAAAGCGGCTTTTTTGCCGCCTATGATCTGCGTCCGTACGAGGCGCAATTCTTGAGTTTTGACCCGATTTATACGCAGGGAAGAAACAAAAAAGGTCAGCCGGACGCTTTTTATACCTATCTTGCGGCGCTGAATGCGTATCATGAATACGCTCCGGTGCTGCTAACCTCGTTCGGACTGCCCACAGCGCGCGGCTGTGCCGGATTGGACGAAATTTCCGGACGCAACGGCGGCAATTTGTCGGAAAATCAACAGGGAAAAATGCTCAGTGACCTGTTTACAGACATTATGGATGCCGGATTTGCGGGCGGCTGTCTTGCAGCATGGCAGGACGACTGGTCCGCCGACACATGGAACTGCCACCGCGTCTGTGCGCAGGACGGACTGGGTCACTGGAAAGATGTACAGTCCGCCAATCAAAACATGGGCATTTTGGCGGTGGAACCCGGCGCAGAAAAAGCCGCATCGTATCCGGACGGTGATTTTTCGGAATGGACAAATGTTGCGCCGCTGCTGCAAAAGGACGGCATAACCGTACAGACGCTGTTTGACGAAGCATATTTGTATTTTCGCATACATGTTCCGGATTTTTCACAGAATCAAGAAGTGATTTTGCCCATCGATATCACGCCGCACACCGGCGCGTCGATTGACAAAACAAATGATATGGCTTACGATACAAAAGCTGATTTTGCACTGGTCATTCAAGGCACCGACAATGCGGCACTGCTTGTGCAAAAGCGATATGACGCCTATTATGCACTGCATCATCTCGAAGAAAGCAAAGAAGATGTCTACTTTAAAAAGACAATGCCTGCCGCCGACAGCGGCGAATTTACGGTTGTGCGGCAGTATGTACGCAAATCAAGACACAACGCGCAGGGCGTGTTTCAGCCGCCGACCGCGCTTGAAACAGGCAAACTGCATTTTGGAAACGCAAACCCCGCATCGGCTGCGTTTGACTCGCTCGCCGATTTTTACTGCAAAGGCGAGGACATCGAAGTGCGCATTCCGTGGGCGCTGCTCAATTTCGCAGACCCGTCCGCCGGCAAAATATTGGGCGATTTTTACACCGATTACGGCGTCTCTTTCTGCGATTTGACCACGCTGTCTGTGGGACTTGTGTGGAAAGCAGACGAAAACGTCACCGCATTGCCGAGCAAAGCGATTGCGCTGCCAAAATGGAACGCACAACCAACCTTTCATTTTCGAAAAAAAGCGGCGTACACCTTTTTGCAGCACACCTTTGCTCTTTATCAAAATCAACCCTAACTTGAAAGTTGAATGGAAACACACCTATGAGGAGTAGAAAAATCTTGTCGATTCTCAGCGTTATTTTAGCAGTCGTCATTGCCTTTCTTGCCATACTTACGGTGCGGCAGGCGAAAGAACTGCGCATTCTTTACACGCAAAAAGCCGACAGCTACCATCGGCAGGCGTCCGCCGAAAAAGAGTGGCTCATCACAACACAGCTTTCAAACGGTGCGTTTGCAAGACGTCCCACAGAAAACGGCACGGTGTCGGCAGAGCCGTATTTCGCAAGTTTCACGGCGCTTGCGCTCATGGAAGGCGATGCCGACGCGCAGTATCGCGATGCCGTGAAGCAGTATATGGACTGGCAGTTTTCGCATTTGAACGATGCCGCAAGCGACTATAACGGTGTTGCGGGAACCATCTATAATTATGAAATGACCGTGACGGACGGCAAGGTGACAGAGGAACGCGCAACCGGCGAATATGATTCCACGGATTCCTATGCGGCAGTTTTTTTGTCGGTGGCAAGATGCTTTTTTGACCAATACGGCGAAAAAGAATATTTGCAGGCTCATGCGGCGGATCTGCTTGCCGTTTCCGGCGCAATGCTTGCAACTATGGACGACGGTTTAACGAATGCAAAACCCGATTATGCCGTGAAATATCTGATGGACAACGCCGAGGTTTTTGCGGGATGTCGTGACTTGCGTGCGCTCATTTCCGGTGCGAATTTGGACGGCACGGGTGCGAATCGCAAAGAATTTTCGGCGCTGAAACGCACCTTACGTAAAACGCAGCGCCTTGTGCAGCGCAATGTCAATGCGCTGTGGAATGCGGCGGGCGGCTATTATGAACCGGCAATCGGCAGCGACGGAAAGCCGGCACTGCAATTTGATTGGAACACGTTTTATCCCTGTGCCGCATCGCAGCTTTTTCCTGTGATATTTGACGTTGCATCACCAAAAAGCGAACATTCAAAAGCGGTATACAGTTCTTTTTCTTCCGCATTTCAATGGGAGACGCTGGCGCATTATCACGACAAGCACACCACCTTTTACTGGTGTCTGCTTGCCTATGCCGCCGCCTGCATGGAGGACACGGCGCGCGTGGATATTTTTTTGGAAAACTATGCCATGCAAACAAGCGGCGGACACAAAGAGCCGCTTTATAATGCAGATTCCGCATGGACAATTCGCACATGCGAACGCATGGCAACGCTCTACAGAGAAAAATCCGTCTGGCGATTTCCGCTATCCACAACGCTGCTTTTCAAGCAGCCCACTTTTTAGGAGTAAGCGATGAAAGTATTGAGCATTTTCGGCACACGTCCCGATGCAATCAAAATGTGTCCGCTTGTCAAAGAGCTTGCGGCAAATCCGCAGATTGAAAGCGTGGTCTGTCTGACCGGTCAGCATCGGGAAATGCTGCAACAGGTCATCGATATTTTCCATACGCACGTTGATTATAACCTCGATATTATGCAGGCGGGGCAAACGCTCACCACCATCACGGCAAATATTCTGTTGGGTCTTGGCGACATTTTAGATGCGGTAAAGCCGGAGCTTGTTCTGGTGCATGGCGATACCAGTACGTGTTTTGTTGCCGCGCTCGCGTCTTTTTACAAGCAAATCCCCGTGGGTCATGTGGAAGCCGGTTTGCGTACATTTGATGCCTATTCGCCATTTCCTGAGGAGATGAATCGCTGTCTCACAGGACGCATTGCGGCGCTGCATTTTGCGCCGACGGCAAGCAATGTGCGTAATTTGAAAGCAGAGGGCATTGTCAAAAATGTTTTCGTCACGGGCAATACGGTGATTGATGCCTTTCGCACCACCGTACGCGAAAATTATGTCTATAAAGATAAAACGCTTGCAGGCATTGATTTTAACGGAAAGCGCATCATTTTAATGACGGCACACCGCCGTGAAAACATCGGACAGCCGCTTGAAAATATCTGCAATGCCGTGAAAGCACTCGAGGAGCGTTTTGCGGATATTGAGGTTATTTATCCGGTGCATTTGAACCCGCAAGTGCAAAATACGGCGCATAAAATACTCGGGCAGTGCAAGCGTGTGCATCTGATTGCACCGCTCGACGTCGAGGATATGCACAATTTGATGAGCCGCAGTTTTCTTGTGATGACAGACTCCGGCGGTTTGCAGGAAGAAGCGCCGGCATGTGGCGTACCTGTGCTTGTGCTGCGCACCGAAACCGAACGTCCCGAGGCGGTAGAAGCGGGAACAGTTCAAATAGTTGGCGTAGATACGCAGGATATCATTGATGCGGCAAGCCGCTTGCTCTGCGAGCGTGCCGCATACGAAGCAATGGCACACGCCGTAAATCCGTATGGCGACGGTCATGCCAGTGAGCGCATTGTGCAAGAAATTCTTGCGTGGAACGCCGCGCGGCTCTCTTGATTTTCAAAAACGCATTGCAGTAAACGCAAAACGAAATGTCCGCCTTTTTCAACAACAGCGCCGCCCATTTGTAAAATAGGCGGCGCTGTTGATTTTGTTATTTTGCTGTAAAAAGGTGCTATTTCAGCTCAATAGTACGGTTGGTGACGGCTTTGGGTGCCAATTTCGGCATTTCCAATTCCAAAATTCCGTTTTCATAGGCTGCACTGATATGCTCCGTATCAATATTGGAAACATCAAAACTGCGCTGGAACGTTCCATATTTGCGCTCTCTGCGTAAATATCCCTCCTGCTTGTCCTCCGTTTCGCTGCTGTGTTGGGCATTGATTGTAAGGCGGTCGCCATCGAGATTCAGATGAATTTCTTCCTTGCTGAAACCGGGCAGTTCCGCTTCAAGCACATACTTGTCGCCATCTTCTCTGATATCGGTGCGGATGGCGGAGACCATGGAATTCATATTCCCCAACAAATCACCAAAAAAGTCTTTTTCCATTCTGTCAAAATAGCCGAGCATACTGTTTCCTCTGCGGTCAAAAGGTATTAAATCAAACATCATACAAACCTCCCATCAAATTTTGTGTTGTACCGGTCAGCAGCGGCAGTTTCCGTTGCTTCCATGTCTTTATCATACAAAAGAATTGTGAATAGAATTTGTAAAAAACTTTGATTTTTTGTTAATTCTAGCACTCTATACTTGAGAGTGCTAACTTTTTTCAAACACCTGTGCAACTTCTTTCAGCAAGGCGCGGATTTCCAAATGTTGCGGACAAGATTTTTCGCATTTGCCGCATCCAATACACGCAGATGCTTTTCCGCCGCTTTTTGTGTACATCTGATACGCAGCATCGCTTTTTTCTTCGCTTTCCGCGCGGAGGTTCATGCAGGAAAACAAATCGGGAATGGCTATTTTTTGCGGACAATCTGCGGTGCAGTAGCGACATGCCGTACACGAAATTGTGTCGTTCGCCCGCAAAATGGTGCGCACCTTGTCAATTGCCGCAAATTCCGCGGCACACAGCGGTGTAAAATTTTTCATGCACGAAAGATTATCCGCCATTTGCGCCGGTGTACTCATGCCGGAAAGCACCATCGAAATGCCTTCAAAAGAAGCCGCATATCGCAAAGCATAACCGACATCGCTGCCGCCGTCAAGCACACGAAACACCTGCTGCGCCTTTTGCGGCAAATTGGCAAGCCTGCCGCCTTTCACGGGTTCCATCACAATCACGGGTTTGCGATATTTGCGGCATACGGCAAGGCATTTTCCGCTTTCAATCTCGGCATCGTCATAATCGGCATAATTAAATTGAAGCTGCACCACCTCAATCGCCGCCTGTTCCTGCAAAATCTGCTCCAAAACTTCCGCTTTATCATGAAAAGAAATACCGACATGCCGCACTTTTCCTTCCGCTTTCAGCGCGGCGGCAACGCGATAGGCACCGCACTCCACAAACTTTTTGTAGAATGCCACATTTTGCGCGTGCATCAAATAGCAATCAAAATAATCGACGCCGCATACGGCAAGCTGCATCTCAAAAAAAGGGCGTATCTCTGCTTCGCTGTTAAAAAAATGATTGCTGAGTTTATCCGTCAGTTGATAGGCGCTGCGCGGATAACGGTCGGTCAAACAGGTGCGCAGCGCCGGCTCGCTCTGCCCGTCAAGATAGCCGTGTGCGGTGTCAAAATAAGTGAAGCCCGCGGCAAGAAAAGTGTCCACCATCTCCGCAAACATCGCCGTGTCCACCGCGTCGTTTTTCATGGGCAGACGCATACAGCCAAAACCGAAATTTTTCATTTTTTTCTCCTGTTTTTATCGTTTAATACGAATATATTGCAGCACATCGTGCAAAAAAAGGCGCACAGAAATCCATTCCTGTGCGCCTTTTAAAACTATACTTTTGCGGGAACGCACTCGCTGAATGCCGGCATGACGGCAGAATTGTACAGCGGCGTTTCAAGCGGCATTGCTTCTCCGCTATGCGGCGGCCGGCGATTGTCGAGTCGCTCTTTGGCAACGCTGAGCATCAGTTTGATGCGGTTTTCCTGATTGACGCGCGTGGCGCTGGGGTCATAATCAATCGGCGTGATATTGGCATGCGGATAAATGGCACGGATTTTGTTAATCATGCCCTTGCCGCAAATGTGATTCGGCAAACAGCCAAACGGCTGTGCGCAGACGATATTTTCAAAACCGGTGCTTTGCAGCTCCATCATTTCGGCAGTGAGCAGCCAACCCTCGCCCATTTTATTGCCATAGCCGATGACATCGTGTGCCATGCTGCGTGTAATGGAAAACAGCGTCGGCGCGTGAAATTGCGGATAACGGCGAATGGCGGTAATCATAAGTTTTTCACGCTCGGACAGAAAATGTGCAATCCAGTTTCCCGCGATGGAAACCACTTGATGTCCGCCGTACAGATGAATGGTTTCGGACATATTGGCAACGCAATATTGCACAAACCCCATCAGTCCGGGCAAATTGACTTCGCAGTCCTCGCCATACAAAAATTTTTCGAGTTCATTGTTGCCAAGCGGCGAATATTTCACATAAATTTCGCCCACAACCCCCACCTTGACTTTCGGCGTATAGGTGACGGGAATTTGCGAAAATTCACGCGCGATGTCGTTGAAATTCGCAACCATATCGCGTTTTGCCACGCCGTGACCGCTCGAAAACTGCACATCAATGCGCTGCATCCAGCTCTGAATCAGCGCGTCTGCCGTGCCTTTTTCGTTTTCATACGGACGCGTTTGGTTGGCAAGTGCCATCAAAGCATCGCCGTAAAAAACACCGGCTAAAATTTTGCGCAAAAGCGGCAGCGTAAGCTGAAAACCGCTGTCTTTTTCAAGACCCGAAAAGTTCAGGCTTGCCACGGGAATTTGCGAAAAACCCGCCTTTACAAGCGCTTTGCGCAAGAGGTGAATGTAATTTGACGCGCGGCAGCCGCCGCCTGTCTGCGTGATGAGCAGCGCCGTGTGTGCCAAATCATATTTGCCGCTTTTGAGTGCGTTGATAAATTGACCGATGACAAGCAGCGCCGGATAGCATGTGTCGTTGTGGACATATTTCAGTCCTTCTTGCGCCACTTCATGTCCGCTGTTTTCAAGCACTTCCACATTGTAGCCTGCGTCCCGCATGGCAGATGCCATCATGCCGAAATGAATCGGTGCCATGTTGGGAATCAAAATTTTATGGGTTGCTTTCATCTCTTTTGTAAATTTCGGATACGCGAATACTTCCATGCAAGTCCCTCCTGCTGTCATTGCTCAAGCGCCGCAAACAGGCTGCGAAGCCGAATGTTCACTGCGCCAAGATTGGTGATTTCATCAATTTTAATTTGTGTGTATAATTTATTTTCACGCTGCAAAATCTCGCGCGTTTCGTCGGTGGTAATCGCGTCAAGTCCGCAGCCGAAACTCACAAGCTGCACAAGATTCATGTCGGGTTGGTCGGCAATATAATGCGCTGCCGCGTATAATCTTGCGTGATATGTCCACTGATTCAAGATGCTTGTCGGAAACGGCTCAACAAGATGCGAGATGGCATCTTCGCTGATAACCGCCGCGCCGTGACTGCAAATCAGCTTGTCAATGCCGTGATTTACCTCGGGGTCTGCATGATACGGACGCCCCGCAAGCACAATAATCGGCTTTTTTTCACTGCGCGCTGCGGCAATAATTTCGGCGCCGCGGCTGCGCACCTGTGTGAGATAATCGGCGTAGGCGGAATAGGCACTTTTAGCGGCGGATTCCACGGCGCTTTTGGAGATTCCCTTGAAATATTTTGCAAGAATCGCCGTCATTTTTTTGGAGAAATCTTTCGGACGATGCAGACCGACATAATCATAAATAAATTTAATCCCGTCAAGCTCATGACAATTTGCGGCAATCACTTCGGGATAATATGCCACAACCGGACAATTATAATGGTTGTCGCCAAAACCTTCGTCCAGATTATAGGACATGCAGGGGTAGAAAATTGCGGTGAGCGCCATTTTAGACAGCGCATGAATATGCCCGTGCATCAACTTTGCGGGGAAGCACACCGTGTCGGACGGAATGCTTGCCTGCCCGTGCAGATACAGTTTGCGGTCAGACAATCCGCTTGTGATGACGCCAAATCCAAGCTGCGTAAAAAAGGTGTGCCAAAACGGTAAAAGCTCATACATATTCAGTCCCATCGGCAGACCGATGATGCCGCGCGGCCCTGTTTCTGTTTGATACTGCGACAATAAATGCAGTTTGTAATCATATAAATTGAGCGGATCTTCCGCACCGCGATGTGTGATAGGGCGGTCGCATCGGTTGCCGCTGATGTATTTTTTGCCGCCGGTAAAATGGTTGACCGTGAGCTGACAGTGGTTGCCGCACAGACCGCACGACACGTTTTTTACGGTTTGGGTGAAATCGAGCAATTGCTGCTGCGACAAAAGGCTTGAATACTGTTCGTCTTTGGTTTTCGCCTTGCCGTACAGCGCCGCGCCGTAGGCGCCCATCAAGCCGGCGATGTCGGGGCGAATCACCTCGACGCCCATCTCTTTTTCAAACGCGCGCAGCACGGCTTCGTTGTAAAACGTGCCGCCCTGCACCACAATTTTGCGCCCGAGTTCTGCGGGGCCGGACGCACGAATCACTTTATACAGCGCGTTTTTCACAACGCTGACCGAAAGACCGGCAGAAATGTTTTCAATCGATGCACCGTCTTTTTGTGCCTGTTTTACACTGGAATTCATAAACACGGTGCAGCGGCTGCCAAGGTCAACCGGCTTGTCGGCAAAAAGACCGAGCTTTGCAAAGGTCGGCACATCATAGCCGAGCGCTTCGGCAAATGTCTGCAAAAAACTGCCGCAGCCGGAGGAACACGCTTCATTCAAAAAGATATTGCTGATGGCGCCGTGTTCAATTTTGAAGCATTTCATGTCCTGTCCGCCGATGTCAATGACGAAATCAACGTCCGGCATAAAATGCTTTGCCGCTGTGAAATGTGCCACGGTTTCCACCACGCCGAAATCGACGCCGAACGCGCTTTTCACGATGTCCTCGCCATACCCCGTGGCGGTGACACTGGCGATTTGCAAATCGGGATGCGCGGCATAAATTTCAAGCAGCAAACCGCGGATAATGGGAATCGGGTTGCCGCTGTTGGGTTGATAACTGGTGTATAAAAGATTGTCGGCACTGTCAATCACCGCCGCCTTGACCGTGGTGCTGCCGGCGTCAATGCCGATATGCACGGCGCCTGTTGCAGAGGCAAACGGTTTGCGCGGCACGGACGCTTTTGCGTGGCGCGCCTTGAATGCTTCATAGTCCGTTTTGTTGGCAAACAGCGCCGGACTGCTGGCGTAGGTTGCCGTGGCACGGGTTGCTTTGAGTGCGCTGATGGCGTCTGTGACCGACAAAAGGCGGTCGGAATACAGCGCCGCGCCGATTGCCACATAATAAAGGCTGTTTTCGGGGCAAGTGCCTGTGAGGTGCAGCGATTTGTCGAAACTTTTTTTGAGTTGCGGCAAAAAGGTGAGCGGCCCGCCGAGATAAAGAATATTTCCCTCAATTTTGCGTCCCTGCGCAAGACCGGCAATGGTTTGGTTGACCACCGCATAAAAAATACTTGCGGCGACATCGGCGGCATTTGCGCCTTGATTGATGAGCGGCTGAATGTCACTTTTGGCAAACACGCCGCAGCGGCTGGCGATGGTGTAGGTTTTGGTGGCAGATTTCGCCGCAGTGTTCATTTCGTCGGGCGTCATCTTCAAAAGCGTTGCCATTTGGTCAATAAATGCGCCTGTACCGCCCGCGCAACTTCCGTTCATGCGCACTTCGGTGCCGCCCGTGACGAATAATATTTTCGCATCCTCACCGCCCAGTTCAATGATGACATCGGCATCGGGCGCAAGGCGTTTTGCGGCAACACGCGTTGCAAAAACTTCCTGCACAAACGGAATATCACACGCGGTTGCAAGTCCCATACCGGCGGAACCGGAGATGGAAAGCAGCGCCGCATCGCCGTGAATCAGCTCTGCGTCAAGCCGCGTAAGCAGTTCAATCGCCTTCTCCACAATATGTGAATAATGGCGTTCATATGTCTTATAAAGAATGCCATCTTGATTGTCAAGCACCACGCATTTGATGGTGGTGCTGCCAATATCGAGACCGATTTTCAAAATAATGTTCCTCTTTCCGCGCTAAGCTCTCTCTGTAGACGTTTTTTTATCAACGGGAAGCAGCTTTTTATATTTGAACAAAAACAGTGCCAATGTGGTGCAACTTGCCACGATATCGGCAACCGGTTCCGCCACATAAATGCCAAGCACACTGCCTGTGACGCGCGGCAAAATAATCGCAAGCGGCACCAAAAGAATCACCTTGCGCAGCAATGCCAAAAATAGGCTGATTTTCGCCTGTCCAAGTCCCAAAAACGTGGTTTGACATGCCATTTGTGCGCCGAATGCCCAGATACCGGCAAAGAAAATCGGCATCATTTTTTTTACAATTGCAATCAATTCCGCGTCTTGTGTGAACATCCGTGCCAGCCAACCGGGAATTAAAAACGTCACAACACAGGCGGTGCAGGTGATGAGCATGGTGATTTTGATGAGCTTGAAAAACGTTTCACGCACACGCCCGTATTGATTTGCACCGTAATTGTAGCTGATAATCGGCTGTGCGCCCTGCGTAATGCCTTGAATGGGCATCACGAGCATCTGCATCACGCTTTGCATGATGGTGAAGCTGCCGACATATAAATCGCCGCCATATTTTTGCAGTCCGCTGTTTAAGGTGATGCTCACGAGGCTTTCGGTACTTTGCATGATGAACGGCGCCGAGCCGAGCGCCACGATTTTGCCGAGAATTGCCTTGTCAAAAAGCATGTATTTCGGACGAATACGCAGTGTGGTTTTTTTGCCGCAGAGAAAAATAATCACCCATACCGCGCTCACTGCTTGGGAAATAATGGTCGCCCATGCCGCACCGGCAACACCCATGTGAAAGCCGAAAATGAAAATCGGGTCCAGCACAATGTTGATGATTGCACCAATCAAAACGCTCAGCATGGCGACGGTGGCATGGCCCTGTGCGCTGATAAAAGTGTTCAGCCCCAGTGCAATCTGCACAAAAACCGTGCCGATTAAGTAGATGGAAAGATAGCTTTCCGCATAGCCGATGGTGTTGGCAGACGCGCCGAATGCCATGAGCAGCGGGCGTTTGAAGATGGAAAAGCCGACGGTCAACAGCACAGACGAGCATAAAAGCAACGTGAGGGAATTGCCCAATACGCGCTCAGCGCCGTCTTTGTTGTCCGCGCCGAGCTGGATAGATGCAAGCGGTGCGCCGCCCATGCCGGCGAATGCGGCAAATGCGCTGATGAGCATTAAAATCGGAAACGTCACGCCGACACCCGTGAGGGCAAGTGCGCCGCTGCCGGGAATATTGCCGATATAAATTCGGTCTACAATATTGTAGAGTACATTGATGAATTGTGCTGCCACTGCCGGCACTGCAAGTTTCGCGAGTAGCTTGCCGACAGGTGCCGTGCCAAGCTGTTTGTCTGTGCTTTGTATTGCCATGTTTTCGTTCCTCCTAATCCCTCTGTAAATTTATAGTTTACCATAAATTTATGACAAAAACTAGGCTTAATTTATGAACAAACCTCTGCTTTTGACGGCAGAGGTCTGTTTGTGAATTATGGGGTGACATTGGACGCATTGTTTGCGTCAGAAAGGTTTGCAGGTGCAGGCGCGGCAGCATCCGGCGCAAAAATTTCAGAAACCGGCGGCAACGCATCGGTGCCGGCGGGTGCGGTCGGGTCTGTATAGACCGGCTCCTCCGACGCAGGTTCGGCGGCAGGTTTGATAGCAGGCGGCGGCGTTTCGTCCGGCGGTGTCTCGGCACGTTCCCGCATGATTTTACGCAGATTTTTCAATTTGAGGGACAAAAACGAAAAGCTGAACAGGTTTACGCAACCGTCCACCATCAAGCTGATGCCGATAAATCGCAAAGACAGTGCCTTTGCAAACGGACAAAACAGCAACATCGTGCCAAGCGTGGCGGTGATGGCGGATAAAATCAGCGCCACCCACCAAGTTTGTGCGCCCAGACGCTTTAAATCGATGGTGTTTTGCAATTTAATCAAGCTGTCAAGCACAATGGCAAGTCCGATTAAAAGCGGCAAAATTTTCGCAATGACAAGCGGCTGTGCAATCACATAAACACCCGCGCCGATTAAAATGACGCCCGACACAAATGTGAGCCGGTACACCTCGCCAAAATCGGTCTGCATAAAATAGGCAATGAGCTGCACAAGACCATAAAGTGCCGTTACACCGCCCAAAACATAGCAAACCGCTTGTATGGAGAGCGCGGGATAAACCAGTAATACTACGCCCAGCGCAATGTAACACAGGGAAACGAGCAAAAAGCTTTTTTTGTACTCTTTTGCAAACTGCATTTTTTCGCCCTCTTTCTTATAATACTAATCTTATAATAAGGCGAACGGACGCACTTGTCAACATTTAAAAAGCTGCAATCGATTCCGCCTATGCTTGCGTTTCGGCAGCTTTTAAAAATTTGACGTTACCTTTTTAACAATGCTTGCATCTGGATTCATTCAGTGATACACTGATATTACGAATTGGGGTTTTTGTTTGCCTTTTATGTGCAATCGATTGCACATATGTGAAACCCCTCACATCAATTTTTCAGGAGGACATTATGGACAAACTTTCTTATGCGACACTCAAACAGCAAGGATATAACGGATATCTGCTTGAAACGGCGCCGGAACGCGTATTACAATTCGGCGAGGGCAATTTTCTGCGCGCGTTTGTCGATTATTTTTTTGATATTGCCAATGAAAAATGCGGTTTTAACGGCAAAGTTGTGTTGTGCCAACCGATTGCACAGGGACTTGCCGACATGATTAACACGCAGGAAGGACTGTATACGCTGTATCTGCGCGGCTTTGAAAACGGAAAAAAAGTCAATGACAAGCGCATTATCAGCTCTGTTTCACGCTGCATCAATCCGTATGAGGACTATGCCGCGCTGCTTGCCTGCGCACACAATCCCGATTTGCGCTATCTTGCGTCCAACACCACAGAGGCAGGCATCGCCTTTGACCCCGCATGCCAATTTGACGACGCACCGCCCGCTTCGTTCCCCGCAAAACTGACGCGCTTTTTGTTTGAGCGCTACACGGCAACACACGGCGAACAGGGCAAAGGCTTTGTGATTCTCTCGTGCGAACTGATTGACAACAACGGCAAAGAACTGCAAAAATGTGTGCATCAGTACGTTGATTTGTGGAAATTGCCGGCGGAATTTGCGGCGTGGATTGACGCTGAAAATCTGTTTTGCTCCACCTTGGTTGACCGCATTGTCACAGGTTATCCGCGCAGCGAAGCCGCCGCGCTCAACGCCGAAAACGGCTATGAGGACAATTTAATCGACACGGGCGAAGTGTTCGGTTTCTGGGTCATTGAGGGACCGCAATGGCTTGCAGAGGAGCTGCCGTTTGCAAAGGCAAATCTGCCGATTCTCGTAACAGATGACCATACACCGTACAAAAAACGCAAGGTGCGCATTTTGAACGGCGCACATACCTCCATGGTTTTGGCGGCGCATCTCTGCGGGCAAACCATCGTGCGCGACTGCATGGCAGACGCCGTTATCAAAGGTTTTATGGACAAAACGGTACAGGAAGAAATTATGCCGACGCTGACGTTGCCGAAACAAGAGCTGATTGACTTTGCAAATGCGGTTGGCGAACGCTTTAATAACCCGTTTATTGACCACGCATTGCTTGCGATTGCACTCAATTCAACTTCAAAATGGAAAGCGCGCGTTTTGCCGAGCTTCCACGGATATATTGAAAAATACGGAAAATTGCCCGTTTGCATGACGCTCAGTCTTGCGGCATATATTGCGTTTTATCGCGCAGAATGCGACAAAAACGCCAAAGATGACGCATCGATTATTGATTTTTACAAAGCGCATAAGCAAGACACAAACGCGGCGCTTGCGGCGGCGGTGCTGTCAAACGACGCACTGTGGGGCGAAAAATTGAGCGACATTGCGGGCTTGACAGACGCAGTGACGGCAGACCTTGACGCCATCGACAAAAACGGCATGTACGAAACGCTCAAAAGCGTTTTGTAAACGCGGTAAGGAGAAGCAGATGACAAAACTCATTCAAATCAGTCCTGCCGACAATGTTGCCGTGGCGCTGCATCCGGTTGCAAAAGGCGAAACGGTGCTGGGTATTACGGCGCTGGAGGACATTCCGCAAGGGCATAAAATGGCGTTAAAGCCGATTGCCTGCGGCGAAAATGCCGTGAAATACGGTTTTCCCATCGGACATGCGCTTGCGGATATCGTCGCCGGCGCATGGGTGCATGTGCATAATCTCAAAACCAATTTATCAGACGGCGGCAGCTATGTGTATGCGCCTGCCGTGCCGCAGGTTGCGCCGCAAACGGCAGAAACCTTTGACGGCTTTGTGCGGGCGGACGGACGCGCCGCCATTCGCAACGAAATTTGGATTTTGCCCACAGTCGGCTGCGTCAACGGCGTTGCGCAAAAACTGGCGCACGACCATCAAGACCTTGTCGCCGGCAATGTGGAGGGATTGTATGCCTATCCGCATCCGTTCGGGTGCAGCCAGATGGGTGACGACCACGCAAAAACACGCAAGCTTTTGGCGGCGCTCGCACGGCATCCGAATGCCGCGGGTGTGCTTGTTTTATCGCTCGGCTGCGAAAATTTAACAAAAGAACAGTTTTTGGAAGAACTGGGCGAATATGATGCAAACCGCGTGAAATTTTTGACTTGCCAAGAGGTTGACGATGAGTTTGCGGCGGCAAGTGTGCTGCTGCATCAGCTTGCCGCTTATGCACAGACGTTTGCGCGGCAGCCGATTCCCGTGTCGGAGCTTGTCATCGGCATGAAATGCGGCGGTTCAGACGGACTTTCCGGCATTACGGCAAACCCCACCGTCGGCGCATTCAGCGATTTATTGATTGCGCGCGGCGGCAGCACGGTTCTTACGGAAGTGCCGGAAATGTTCGGCGCGGAAGGGCTTTTGATGAACCGCTGCGTCAACGAAGCGGTCTTTCAAAAAGCGGTTGCCATGATTACCGATTTCAAGGATTATTTCACGAGTCATCATCAGGTTGTGTATGAAAACCCGTCGCCAGGCAACAAAAAAGGCGGCATTACAAGTTTGGAAGATAAATCGCTTGGTTGTGTACAAAAAGGCGGCACAGCGCCG
This sequence comes from Ruthenibacterium sp., assembly GCA_036635095.1. Classification (GTDB taxonomy): domain Bacteria; phylum Bacillota; class Clostridia; order Oscillospirales; family Ruminococcaceae; genus Ruthenibacterium. The sequence continues at coordinate 19,249 of JAVWRA010000009.1, forward strand.
GTTTCTGATGTGATTGGCTATGGCGATGCCGTTTGCACCAAGGGATTGAATTTGCTGTCCGGTCCCGGCAACGACCTTGTGTCCGCCACGGCGCTCACGGCGGCAGGCGCACATATGGTGCTGTTCACCACAGGGCGCGGCACCCCGTTCGGTGCGCCGGCACCGACCGTGAAAATTGCTACCAACACGGCATTGTATGAAAAAAAGAGCGGTTGGATGGACTTTAACGCCGGCGGTGTCGCAGACGGCGAACCGATTGCCGATGCCGCAAAGCGGCTGCTTGACAAAGTGCTGTGCGTGGCAAGCGGTGAAAAAACGAAGTCGGAGCAAAACGGCTATCGCGAAATTTCCATTTTTAAAGACGGTGTAGTCTTGTAACGAAAACAATCTCATGGTATGATAATACCACTATTGTTGAAAGAGGAGATTGTCTTATGAACAACGCATTTGACCTCGTCAGCTTCGGTGAAGTAATGCTGCGCCTTTCACCGCCGCGTCATGCCCGCATTGTGGACAGTGAAGTGTTTGAAAAACGCGCCGGCGGCGCAGAACTCAACGTGGCATGCGGCGGCGCTTTGCTCGGTCTGCGCACCGGTATCATCAGCGTTTTGCCGCAAAATGACCTTGGCACTTTCATGAAAAATCGCATTCGCTTTTCCGGCGTTTCCGACGACTTTTTGCAGTATGACGATTCCGACACAGCGCGTCTGGGTGTGTATTACTATGAAATGGGTGCCGCTCCGCGCAAACCGACCATTGTATATGACCGCAAAGCGGCGTCCATCAACCATATCGACATCGACAAAATCCCCGCAACGGTTTTCAGCGAAACGCGTATGTTTCATGTCAGCGGCATCAGCCTTGCACTGTCGCAGGGGGTACGCAATGTGGCGATGGAGCTGATTCAAAAGTTCAAAGACGGCGGCGCACAGATTTCGTTTGACGTCAACTATCGCGCCAATTTATGGGGCGAGGACGAAGCGCGCGAGACGATTGAAAAAATTCTGCCGCTTGTCGATGTGCTGTTTATCAGCGAGGAAACCAGCCGCCGTATGTTCCGAAAAACAGGCGATTTGGAGACCATTCAAAAGAGCTATTGCACACAGTACGGCGTGAAAATTGTTGCCACAACACAGCGCACGGTGATTTCGCCGCGCAAACATAATTTTACATCTACCATTTATTCCGCCGAAACCGGCAAGTTTTACACCGAAGCGCCGTATACGGACATTGAAGTGATTGACCGCATCGGCTCGGGCGACGCGTATGTGTCCGGCGCACTGTACGGACTGTTACATTATGGCGACCCCGCACAGGCGCTTGCGTTCGGCAATGCAACATCCAGTTTGAAAAACACGGTACCCGGCGATTTGCCCGGCTCTGATTTAAAAGAAGTGACGCGCATCATCGCGGCACACAACAGCACAGGACCTGTCAGTGAAATGAACCGATAAATAAAAACGCCCCGCCTGATTGTCACATCAAGCGGGGCGTTTTTTTATGACAGAAAAACGAAACTAGGCGTCCGATTCGCCGCGGTGCAGCATTAAATTGGCAAAAATGCAGCAAAGCGTCAGCACCACCGCCACCGTGATGGTCAACATACCGGCATAAATGCCCGCGGTACTTGCCACCGCGCCGATGATTGCCGGCATTAAAATAGCACCGAAACCGGCAAGCGTCAGCATGGTACTCCACGCGAGCGGGTAAGTGCGGATAATGTCGCCCGAAAGCGCCACGACTGTGGGATAGATGCCCGCCATGCTGAAACCGAAACCGGCGATACCAAACGTAATCAACGGCAGGCTTCTGCCAAGCATCACAATGCCGAAAAACAGCAAAAAGCCAAGTCCCATCATGCCAAGCAAGCGGCTTTTGCTTGTGTGCAGCGACAGCCAGCCGGCGGCGAGCCGTCCGAGAAGAATCAAAATCCACAGCACACTTGCCATCACCTGCGCATAGCCTGCGCTCATGAGACCGCTGTCTTTAAAATAAGTTACCATCCAGCCGATGACGCCCTGTTCGGCACAGAGATAGAAAAACATCGTACCGGTGCAAATCCAAAATTGTTTTTCACCCAGAAACGCACTGCTTGATTTGGCTTTTTCGGCTTTTGTCACACGGTCATGCGAAATGGGCATCAGGGCGTAAATGATAAACTCCACAACGCCCATACCTGCCATAAGATAGCAGACAATACGCCAATTTTCGGCGTTTGTGCCGGTGCAGAGCAAGACAATAAACGGTGCCAAAAAGGCGCCGACGGCAAAGGCGGCGTGTAAAAGATTGAGTGCAACTGCCTTGCCCGGTGCAATTTCGTTAATCATGGTGTTGTTAAAATTGCTCACGGCGCCGCGGCCGAGTCCGGTCATCACATACGCCGCCATCAGCATTGCAGGATTCGCACCCCATGTCGTCATCATAAAGGCAAGCACGATGCAAAAGCTGAACACCAACATGCTTTTGCGCCGTCCGAGCCAAAGCGGCAGAACGCCCGCCAAAAAACTGGAAACTAAATTTCCCACGGAATGCAGGCTGACAAGCAGGCCGGCAAACGCATAGTCAAGCCCGTAGCTGTCGCGAATATAGGGCAAAAGCGCACCGATGCAAAGCGCGATTGCGCCGTTGATGAAAAATGTGGAATAACAGGCAGCAAATTGCTGTTTGGTTGTGCCTGAAATGGTAGTACAGTGCATGAAATCCTCCTCTTTATGGCAGAAATGCCCCACAATGGGGCAAACTGATTGCAAGTATACACTGTTTTATGCAGTAAGGCAATAGCATTTTGCTATAATAATTTGTTGAGTACGGAATCCCTGTCAAGCGAATGCAGATGTGCGGCAATATCCTCCATGCGGTGTGCGTCGGACGAGGTTAAAATTTCGCGACCGGCAGGCAATAAACCGCGCTGTATCAATTCATTCAGCTTTTCCGGATTTTTGAGTTCAAACGCGGTGAACGGCAAATCGTCCGGCAAAAAACCAAGAACCGAAAGCAGAGAATAGCTGTCTTTTTCAACATGTGCCGGCACCGCGATGCCGCCGAGCGCTTCGCAGGCGGCTTTTACGGCATAAATATCAAGGCTGACGGCGCCCGTCAACAGTTTTTCCACCGGCGCCAAAACGACGTCGTTTTCGTCCATCACAAGCTGTTTGCCCCAAATGACGGGGTCATACGGAAAAGACGGCAGCGCCGCATAGAGCGTATTGCCAAATGCAAGCGCAGCATCGACGGTTTTGAAATAACACAGCAGATGAATTTCCTCCGCCGTGTTTACCTCAATGCCGGGCAGCAAACAAAGCCCGTATGCCGCACACGCTTTCGCGGCGGCAGGCAGGTTGAGAGCAGAGTTATGGTCGGTAATGGCAATCAAATCCGCACCTGCCAGTTTTGCCATGCCGGCGATGGTGGCAGGTGTCATATCGTCGTTTGCACAGGGAGACAGGCAGGAGTGAAGATGGAGGTCGTACTGCATAGTTCCTCCTTATAAAAGGGCGCACCTTGTGTGCGGTGTCGGTTTGCAGCGCAATTATGCAGGCTGTATCGCTTTTGCAATCGCCATGCCGGCTTCAAATTCCGGCATGGACGTGGTGAAAATCGTCACGCCCTGCTGTGTGGCGCGCTCTTTGGCAACGTCGTCCAAAACCGCGTCTTGGCACAGCACAATACAGGCGCAGTCGGCAAGGGTTGCCACCGCAACGGCATTGACATTGCCCATCACGGTACACCACGCATCACCCGCTTTGGCGCGTCCCATCACCCACGACAATAAATCGCCGCTGTAAATGCCGGTGATCATACGCGCATCGCCACGCACGGCGGCGGTAAAACCGCAAGCAGAATCTAAATTCTCGGTTGTCATTGTGTTGTTTTTCCTTTCCGATGGCGGCACGATGCACAAAAACTTGTTGCTGTACCGCGTTTTTGCCGTTATGGATTGCCGAGCGCCTTGAGGACGGCTTCCATTCGTTTGCGCATGCGCACGGTGCAGTCGTCAAGATGCGCCTTGCCGCGCACAATATCTTCCGCAAGCGCCGAGCAGGTCGGCGCGCCGCAACTGCCGCAGTCGAGTCCCGGCAGCTCCGCCATCAGTTTTTCCATCTGTGCATAGCGTTCAAACCGCTCTTTCTGCGTGTTGCCAAGCTCCAAAACAGGATTGTACGTCAAATCGGTGTCCCAGAGCATATTTTGCGGAATACTGGTGGTCAAATGGTTTTTTGAAACCGGAATATACCGCCGCAATCGCTTGATTTTCGCCTTTGCGATATACGGATTTTCCACTTGCAGCACACCGCCGACACAGCCGCCCGCGCAGGCGTCAAGCTCCACAAAATCGAGGTCGCGATATTTTTCGTCCTCTAAATCTTCGAGAACGCGAATGACATTTTCAATGCCGTCTGCCGCAAGATAACTGTCGGTGGAAACAAGACCGGCAGCTTCGCCGCCGCTTTCTGCCCAGCCGAGACCGATGCGTCCGGCACTGGCAAGATAATCCGGTTGAGCGATGTTTTTCATGGCAGAAAGTAATTTCGGATACACTTCCTTGACAGCTACCGCTGCATCCACTTCGCTTTTAGACGAGCCAATCGGCGTGTTGATGGCGGTGACTTTTGCAGGACACGGCGTGATGAAAATGCAGCCGATATCCGCGCGCGCAAGCCCCGTTTTTATCACGGCTTCGTCTTTTGCCATACGCGCGGCAAGCTCAATGGGCGCAACAATCGGCAGCACATGGTCAATCAACTGCGGAAACCGCACACGAATCAGCCGCGTGATTGCCGGACATGCCGAGCTGATGACCGGACGTTTTGCACTGCCCGTCTGCAAAATACGGCGCGTTGCATCGCTGACAAGCTCCGCCGCTTTTGCTACTTCAAACACGCTGTCAAAGCCGATGGAGAGCAGCGCGTTCAGCACGATATCCGGATCTTCCAGATTGTTGAACTGTCCGTATAAGCTCGGCGGCGGCAGCGCGATGGTATATTTGTATTTTTCGAGAACGGAAAGCGGGTCGTAAATCGGCTTTTTGGCGTGATGCGGACAAATGCGAATACATTCGCCGCAGTCGATGCAGCGCTCGGGCATGATATGCGCCTTGCCGTCTCGCACACGAATGGCCTCCGTCGGGCAGCGCTTGATGCAGTTGATACAGCCTTTGCACAAGTCCTTGTCCAATGTCACAGAATGAAAATAAGTAGACATACAGCCACCCCTCTTTCAATAAAATAGCGCATAAGCGTTTAAAAATGAATGCCCATCTTGACTTTTGTGCCAACGCCGATAACGGACGTGATGTCAAAGGTGTCGGAATATTTTTTCATATTGGGCAATCCCATGCCGGCGCCGAAACCGAGACTGCGTACCTCATCCGGCGCGGTGCTGAACCCCTCGCTCATGGCAAGGTTGATGTCGGCGATGCCGGGACCGTCATCTGTCAAAATGAGCGACACGGTGTCGTCATCAATCGAAACGTCAATATCACCGCCGCCCGCGTGAATGGCAAGGTTGATTTCGCCCTCATACAGCGCAATTGCCACCTTGCGAATTGCCGCTACCGGCAAACCGAGCTTCTTCAGGCGTCCTTTTAAATCGGCGCTTGCTTCGCCTGCCCGTGTGAAATCGTCACCCGGTACATTATAATGTAAGACAATGGGTTCCATTATGCCACACCCCCGTGTAAGCCGTTCTGGTACAAAATTCCACAGGTGACAAACATGGGTTTTGTGGTGGCTAATACAGCAATTTCACGTTCCTCTGCCATTTTAATCAACATTTCGTCCGGATTTTTCCCCCGCACAAACACAATGCAAACAATATCCATCATGTCCGCCGTGCGCACTACCTGCGGATTGTTCAGTCCCGTCACAAGCACCGCTTGGTCTTTTACATAGGCAAGCACATCACTCATCATATCACTGCCGCACGCCGCATGCACCTCGCGTTCCAAATCAGCATGTACGGTCAGCAATTGCGCGTCCAACGCGTCCATTATTTGCTTGATTGTCATGGTTTTCACTCCGTTTCACAATTGATACCTTGATTATATAGGATTGTGCGGCGAGAAGCAAGCATAGAAAAAGAATGTCTCTTGTAATATTGCACAGTTTTTTTTACAATTTTTCTACACGCTTATTGATAAGAAAGCAATTGGAGATTGTCGTTTTTTTAACATTTATCTGCTATAATGAAATCTATATGGGTCAGCTAACTTTTGAGGTGCCGGCTCAATCTACAAACGGGAGGATATTTTTATGAGGCGCTTTTCGACCGTACCGTTTCAAGGTACATCAGAGCAGGAAGCCACACTGACAGCCTGGCTCGACGAGCATCTGGAAATGCCCGGCGTAGCAATGCCGGCGTTGCAGCAAGCTCAAGAAATTTACGGCTATCTGCCGATTGAAGTGCAGCGCATTGTTGCAGACAAATTGGGCAAGCCACTTGCCGAAATTTACGGCATTTCCACATTCTATTCTCAGTTCAGCCTATGCCCCAAGGGTGCATACCGCGTCAGCGTGTGTCTGGGTACGGCATGTTATGTGAAAGGCAGCGGAAAAATTTATGATGCGCTGCAAACGAAACTTGGCATCTCCGGCGGCGAATGCACCGCGGACGGCACGTTCAGTTTGGACGCTTGCCGCTGCATCGGCGCATGCGGTCTTGCACCGGTAATGACGGTGAACGACGATGTGTACGGCCGTTTGACAGGCGATGAGCTGGACGGCATTTTGGCGAAGTATTAACCGTGCAGGAGCTGTCGATGAACGTGCTTGACGTTGCGGAAAATTCCGTTTCTGCCGGCGCGACACTCACGCAGATTACACTCACCGTCAACACGCAAAAAAAGCTGCAAACGCTCATCATTGCCGACAACGGCAAAGGGATGCCGCCTGAAATGCTGGCAAGGGTGACAGATCCGTTCTGCACCAGCCGCACGACACGCAAAGTCGGGCTTGGGTTGCCGTTTTTGAAAATGGCGGCGGAAATGACCGGCGGCACACTTGCGATTGACAGCACGGTCGGTGTCGGCACAACCGTCACCGCAACCTTCACACTCGGACATATCGATCTTATGCCGCTCGGTGACATGGCATCTACCGTTGCCGGATTGATTCAATGCAATCCCACTGTCGATTTTGTGTATACCATCACGGCAGACGACGAAAGTTTTACCGTAGATACGCGCGAATTACGCGCTGTTCTCGACGGAGTTTCGTTTGCAGAGCCGAGCGTGGCAGTCTGGGTCAAAGAATATCTTGAGGAAAATACCGAATCTATTTTGAAAAGGAGCAATGCTTTATGAAAAGTTTAGCTGAACTTTCCGCCATTCGCGATAAAATGAAACAAACCGTCAACACGCGCGAAGCCGCACATGATTCCATTCGTGTTGTTGTGGGCATGGCAACCTGCGGCATCGCCGCCGGCGCGCGCCCTGTGCTGAACGCCTTTACCGAGGAAGTGGCACGGCGCAATCTTTCCGGTGTTTTGGTAACGCAGACAGGCTGCATCGGCATCTGCCAGTATGAGCCGGTTGTCGAAATTACCGAGCCGGGCAAAGAAAAAGTTACTTATGTCAGAATGACACCTGAAAAGGTGGCTAAGGTTGTGTCCGAGCATTTGGTCGGCGGAAAAGTCGTCACCGAATACACCATCGGCGCTGCCACAAAATAAGGAGGAGAAACAATGTTTAGAAGCCATGTAATGGTATGTGGCGGTACAGGATGTACCTCCTCCGGCAGCGATAAAATCGCACATGCCTTTGAGGACGAAATTGCCGCTACCGGTCTTGAAACCGAAGTAAAAGTCATTCGCACAGGCTGTTTTGGTCTGTGTGCGCTGGGCCCCATCGTGGTAATTTACCCCGAGGGCAGTTTTTACAGCATGGTCAAAGAGTCAGACGTCAAAGAAATCGTCGATGAGCATTTGCTGAAAGGCCGTCCCGTCACGCGTTTGCTGTATGACGAAACCGTCTCGGCAGACAACACCGTGAAAAGTCTTGACGAAACCGATTTCTACAAAAAACAAATGCGCATCGCACTGCGCAATTGCGGCGTCATCAACCCCGAAAATATTGATGAATACATCGCATTTGACGGCTATCAGGCACTTGGCAAAGTGTTGACCGAGATGAAACCCGCCGAGGTCATTCAAACAATGCTTGATTCCGGTTTGCGCGGACGCGGCGGTGCCGGCTTCCCGACCGGTCTCAAATGGAAATTTGCCGCCGCCAATGCCGCTGACCAAAAATATGTCTGCTGCAACGCCGATGAGGGCGACCCCGGCGCATTTATGGACCGCAGCGTTCTTGAGGGTGACCCGCATGTCGTCATCGAAGCCATGAGCATCGCGGCATACGCCATCGGCGCAACACAGGGTTATGTCTACATTCGTGCGGAATATCCCATCGCGGTAGAGCGTTTGCGTATCGCCATCAGACAGGCGCGTGAATACGGCTTGCTCGGCAAAAATATTTTCGACACCGATTTCTGCTTTGATATCGACATCAAACTCGGCGCCGGCGCATTTGTGTGCGGCGAAGAAACCGCGCTCATGACGTCCATCGAGGGCAAACGCGGCGAACCGCGTCCGCGTCCGCCGTTCCCGGCAGTCAAAGGTCTGTTTGCAAAACCGACCATTTTGAACAACGTCGAAACCTATGCCAACGTGCCGCGCATCATCTTAAACGGCGCGGATTGGTTCAGCAAAATCGGCACCGAAAAAAGCAAAGGCACAAAAGTGTTTGCGCTTGGCGGCAAAATCAAAAACACGGGGCTTGTCGAAATTCCGATGGGTACCACGCTGCGCACGATTGTCGAAGAAATCGGCGGCGGCATCCCGAACGGCAAAAAATTCAAAGCGGCGCAAACGGGCGGCCCTTCCGGCGGCTGCATTCCCGCAAGCCTGTTTGACACTCCGATTGACTACGACAACCTCATCGCCATCGGCAGCATGATGGGTTCCGGCGGACTGATTGTCATGGACGAGGACACCTGCATGGTGGATATCGCAAAATTCTTCCTCGAATTTACGGTGGAGGAATCCTGCGGCAAATGTACGCCGTGCCGTGTCGGTACCAAGCGTCTGCTTGAGCTGCTCGACAAAATCACAAGCGGCAAAGGCACGATGGGCGATCTTGACAAAATCAACGAGCTTGCTGCGTTTATCAAAGAAAACAGCCTGTGCGGTCTCGGTCAAACAGCGCCGAACCCCGTTCTCTCAACCATGCGTTATTTCCGCGACGAGTATGTGGAGCATATCGTCAACAAACGCTGCCCTGCCGGCGTTTGCAAAGCATTGCTCAACTACAAAATCGATCCGGTCAAATGCAAAGGCTGCACATTGTGCGCCAAAACCTGTCCGGCGGGCGCCATCACCGGCACCGTGCGTATGCCGCACAAAATCGATGTCGCAAAATGCGTTAAATGCGGCGCCTGCATTGAAAAATGCAAATTCGGCGCAATCAGTAAAGGTTAGAGAGGAGTGGCTACAATGGAAACAGTTCATATTAAAATCAACGGTCTGCCGTATGAAGTTGCTGCCGGCTCCACAATTTTGGAAGCCTGCCACAGTGTCGGCGTAGAAATCCCAACCCTGTGTTACTTGAAAGAAATCAACGCAATCGGCGCCTGCCGCATCTGCGTTGTTGAAGTGAAAGGCGCCCGCAGCCTTGTAACAGCGTGTGTCTATCCCGTCAACGAAGGCATGGAAGTGGTGACAGATTCCGAAAAAGTGCAATCGTCACGCAGAACCAATCTCGAATTGATTCTCTCCACGCACGACCAGCAGTGCCTGTCCTGTGTGCGCAGCACCGACTGCGAACTGCAAAAACTTTGCCGCGATTACGGTGTCAACGGTATGCGCTTTATGGGTGCGCGTGAACGCTATTCCATCGACGCATCTGCACCGCATATGGTGCGCGACAACAACAAATGTATCCTTTGCCGCCGCTGTGTTGCGGCATGTCAGGCAAACCAAATGGTCGGCGTCATCGGCGCACAGGAGCGCGGCTTCCAAACCCATATCGGCTGCGCATTTGAAGCGCCGCTCGGCGACAGTCCCTGCGTTTCCTGTGGGCAGTGCATCACCGTTTGCCCCACCGGCGCATTGACCGAAAAAGACGATACCGACAAAGTATGGGCGGCACTGCGCGACGAAACAAAGCATGTCGTGATTCAATCTGCACCGAGTGTGCGCGCCACTTTGGGCGAATGCTTCGGCATGCCGATTGGCACCAATGTTGAGGGCAAAATGGTTGCGGCAATGCGCCGTTTGGGCTTTGCCGGCGTGTTTGACACCGACACCGCCGCCGATTTTACCATCATGGAAGAAGCCACCGAGTTTGTTCAGCGCGTGACAACGGGCGGAAAATTGCCCATGATTACAAGCTGCAGTCCCGGTTGGATTAAATTCTGCGAAACCTATTATCCCGATTTTGTACCCAATCTGTCGAGCTGCAAATCGCCGCAAGGCATGTTTGGCGCATTGACAAAAACATATTATGCCGAAAAAATCGGCGTTGATCCGAAAAATATTGTCTGCGTGTCGGTCATGCCCTGCACCGCGAAAAAGTTTGAAATCGGGCGCGATGACATGTCCGCCGCCGGAAAAGGCATCCCCGATGTGGACATCTCCATCACCACGCGGGAACTGTCGCGCATGATTGAGCGCGCCGGCATTCGCTTTACCGAATTGCCTGACGAAAAATTTGATCCGGCACTCGGCGAAAGCACGGGCGCATCGGTTATTTTCGGCGCAACCGGCGGCGTTATGGAAGCCGCTCTGCGTACCGCAGTGGAAGTTGTCTCCGGCAAACCGCTTGAAAAAGTGGAATTTACCGAAGTACGCGGCACAAGCGGCATCAAGGAAGCCACCTATACCATCGGCGACTTGAAACTGAATGTCTGCGTCGCGAGCGGTCTTGCAAACTGCGATGCCGTGCTGAAATCCGTGCAAAGCGGCGAAAAAAATTATCATTTCATCGAGTTTATGGCATGTCCGGGCGGCTGCGTCAACGGCGGCGGTCAACCCACACAGCCTGCCAGTGTGCGCAATTTCACCGATTTGAAAGCACTGCGTGCCTCTGCGCTGTATGGTCAAGACGACAATATGCCTGTGCGTAAGAGCCACGAAAATCCGTTGCTCAAAAAGATTTATGCCGACTATCTCGGCGAGCCGGGCGGCGAAAAAGCGCATCATATCCTGCATACCTCGTATGCCAAACGCGAAAAACTGTATTAAGCAAAACAAAACACCGTCCGACAAAGCAAATTGTCGGGCGGTGTTTCTTTTGGCTAGACACGCAAAGGCAAAGCCTGTTTTACTTGCCGAATAACCGTGCCAGAGGCGCTATGGCGGTTTGCAAATCTCGAATGGCGCTGTTCAGCGCGGTGATGTCAAGTTCGGCAAGTGCCTTTGTCGCGGCGATCATGCTCTCTTGTCCTGTCGTGGCAAGTTTATCAATGTTCGCGGCAAGCGCGGACCAGTCAATGCCGGAGATTTCATCTGCCACAGCCGTAATTTCCGTCAGCGCCGTATCGATTTTCGGAATCAAAAAGAAAGCACACACCAAAATCACAACAAAAATGCCCACGCAGGCAAGTGCGCCGATGCGCGTCCAAAACAATTTTTTTTGTGCGCAAATATTTACGGTTGCCTGTTCGGCATGAATGGCTTCCCGCAATGCGTCTGTCATTTCTTTTGTATCCATAAAAAGCGCCGCCTTCTGTTCTTTTTATAAAGTATACACCGTCTCTCGTCCGAAAAGCAAGCAAAAACAGGTAAAATCCGGCGCAAAAAATACGCCTTGACAAACACCGCACGTTATGTTATTATAATAAAGCACTTCAAACCAAAGCAAGAAGCGCAAACATATCGCGGGGTGGAGCAGTCCGGTAGCTCGTTGGGCTCATAACCCAAAGGTCGTAGGTTCAAATCCTGCCCCCGCAACCAAAAAACTGTTCGGCTATGCCGAGCAGATTTTTTTTGTTAAAAAAAGGATTTGAACGTCGCGAAGCGCGACAAAATCCTGCCCCCGCAACCAGTCGTGTTTAAACCGCCAACGTTTTCGTTGGCGGTTTTTGCTTTTTGGCAGTCCATCAACAAAAGTGTGGGGGCTACGTGTTCTAAATCTGCGGTGGAACGAATTGAAATACAATCATCGAAAACATCGATGCCGACGATATATTTTTTTAAAAGCTCGCGAATACAATCGGGGTTTGATTCTAAAGCAGAACAATCTTTTTTTAGCTCTGAAATTAAAAATTCACGAGTGAGCGCACCGCGCGGTTTTAGGCTTTTGATTTTAAGCTCCAAAGCGGCACGGTTTACTTCAAGATCTGCAAGCTTTTCACGCACGGCAGGACTATTCGTACCACTGGAAAGAACATCAACCAGATTATTGATTTTGACGTTTAATGCGGCAAGGCTCGCTTTCAGAGGTGCGGCATCAGACGCCTTGTTTTTGCCGCTGCCGGCTGCAAGAATATTATCGGCGGTCTGTTCTATAAAAGAACCGTTCAACACGCCGCGACGCAGCAAGTTTACAATGAGCGGCTCGATATCGTTGGCGGCAATGTTTTTTGCGGAACATGTTCGCGTTCTGCGCTTGCCACCGCAAGTATAAAATTTGTACTCTATCCCCTTTTGATTGGTGGTTGTAACACCACACAGCGCCGAGCCGCAATATCCACAGCGAAGCAGACCCGACAAAAGATAGGTGCGATTTACGCGTGATTTATTGGTACGGTTTTTTGTGTTATCGGCCATGCGTTCCTGCACTCCTTTCCATACGTCATATTCAATAATAGGCGGTATTGCGTCGTCGATAATGACGGCGCGTTCACTGGACGCACCACCCGCCCATTCTGAAAAATATTTAATTTTTCGTTTGCACCACGAATAAGTGCCTATATAGCGCTCGTTTCGCAAAATTTCAAAAATAGAGTTTTTTCCGATGGGGCGTCCTCGTTTGCCGCAGAGACCGGCGGGAAGCGCGGCTAGAATTTCCGAATAGCTTGCGCCGTGCGCATACATAGAAAAAATAATGCGCACAGAGGCGGCTTCATCTTCCTTAATGGCGTAAAGACCGTCTTTTATTTCATAACCGAGCGGCGCGTAACCGCCGAGAAATTTACCCTGTTTTGCGAGATAGTCGATTTTATCCATGCTTTTCACACGAGAGGATAAAACGTGCATCTGTCCGATGCCTACGGTAATCAACTCGCTGATGAAATCAGACGGATCATCCAAATCGCCTAATTTATCCATGACGGACACGACGGACACGCCACAGCTTTTCATATTTTTGCGAAAAGTGAACCAGTCAACCACGTCACGGCTTCCGCGCGTGAGGTCATATAGCACAACATAATCAAATTCACCGCGTTGCGCGGCAAGCAATAGGTCATTAAACCCTTTTCGATGTGTGTTTGTGCCGGTCAATGCCTCGTCGCTGTAGCAATTTTCGGTTGAAAGCTCAAGGTTATTATCAAGACAATACTTACAAATCAACGCAAATTGAACCTCAATGCTGCATTGCTTGTCTGTGCTAAAACGGGCATATCCTGCGGCGCGTAAGCGCGAACCGGCAATTGCTTTTTTTCTTGTCATAGTAAACCCTCTTTTATCTTGTACCGCCCTATGATGCAATAAAGGGGCGGAATATTACGGTTTTCGTGTAATATATCCGTTGCGGACGATTTAAAGACGACTTTTTGTCAAAAGAAGCAGAAACATAAAATCAAATCAAATCAGAAATTTACAAATACACATCGTTAAAGCGAATAATCATCAATATTGATAAGTGAATCGCGGGATGCGGCGGAACGCGCATAGGCGGTCTCCTGCTCCTTGCCCAGCAAAAGCAAATTACTTGTACATGTAAAGCAAGGACAATGACGCGTACAAAGATATTGATGATGAAAATGTTTGCGC
>JAVWRA010000010.1:0-31510 GCA_036635095.1 Ruthenibacterium sp.
AAGCTGTCTAAATCCGCAATCATGTCTTCCTTTTTGCCCTTCACTTCGCCCATATCAATCACAACCTGCGGCGCGGCAGCAATCAGCGCCTCGGTGTTGAGGTCGGCATTTTTGCCGTAGAACGTACCGAATGTGGGCAAATCGGTATATTTTTCGTCAAAATATTTTTTCATAGCGTCGGTGGGATTGCTTGTCCAACCGACAAGCTTATCCGGCGCAATCGTGTACAGAATAATCTGTGAGAGTGTGCCGGACGGCGCAATGCGCTGCAAATCGGTCGGCAGTTCCACCTCACGTCCCAGTGAATCGGTAAAAATTTGTGTGCCGTCTTTCTCCGATGCCGACGCGGATGCCGATGCCGACGTTGATGCCGGTGCCGCCGCGGACGCTGCCGGTGTTGCCGCACAACCGGACAGCGCCGACGCCGCCAATACAGCCGTCAAAAGCAATGCTGAAATACGATGTTTTTTCATAGTTTCCTCCTAATTTAAATTGCAGGTCAAACTGACCATACTGCCATAATGAAAGATGGGTTCCGCGGGATTTTGCAACAGCCTGCTTTGATACGCTTCCGGTTGCTCCAGTACGAAACTTTCCAGCGCATCTACGCCAAAATCGAACAGACACGGTGCAAGCGGAACGCTCGGACCGACAAGAACGATTTTCGCCTTTTTTGCAAGCTCCAACAGGCGCGGCAAGGTTTTGTTGATGAGCGTAACGCCCGTGATGAAAACATAATCCTGCGCGGGCAAAAGATATTCACACGCCGAATCGGGATAATCGCCGTTTTGCGGAGCGCGCTCTAAAATAGACAGCTCACACAGCGGCGCAAATCGCGTTTCCAAAAACGGAAAATGTCCGACAACTGCCACTTTTTTACCTGCAATCGCTTGTTGATACGTCATAAACGCATCGCGGTCTCTTTTGTCTTTTCCCGTGATAATGCCATGCGTCGCCGTTTGCGGGCTGTTGTACCATGCGTTTATCGCCGCCGCACCAAGGCTCGCCTCCGCAAAATTCCACGATTTTACACACGCCGCCATCTCGTGCAATGTGCCGCCGCAAAAGCTTTCCGGATGCAGCGGCGGACGGCTTTCGTCCGACACCAAC
This sequence comes from Ruthenibacterium sp., assembly GCA_036635095.1. Taxonomy (GTDB): domain Bacteria; phylum Bacillota; class Clostridia; order Oscillospirales; family Ruminococcaceae; genus Ruthenibacterium. Next base: position 1,111 of record JAVWRA010000010.1, read on the forward strand.
ATTGCCGCACCGGCATAGGCACCCGCTTTTACACTCGTCCAATCACGTCCGCCACAGCATGTTTCCACACGCGGCGCATCTTGCGAAATTCCACGCAGCAACGCATCATACAGTTCCCACATTATTTTCTCCCATCTGATAATAATGTCCGTCGTGACAGCCTTTGCAGAAAGTATGCCCGTCAACAACAATCTGCCGTCCATCCAGCACTTCTTCTTTGCAGATTTCACACACGGCGACATCAAGCGGTTTGCCCGGCAAATCCACCGCGCGCAATGGAATGGCAACCTCCGTCGCCGTGAAAAGCGTCTCATCGGGAATTGTTTCATAAAAGGCAATCATCGCTTCGCCCTCCGCACCGTCCGGCGCAAAAATGCGTTCTTTGCGATGAATGCGCACCGCTTTTCCCGTGCCGATGTCCAGTAAGGCAATCGCCGTTTTGCCGTAATCCATCCATTTTAAACGGCGCCGCCCGATTTTGCAGCCTGTGACGGTGCCTGCCGCGTCTGCGATGCAGCGGTCTGTTTCCACAAAAAGAATTAAGTCGCGGCAGGTGAGCGGCTCATCAATTTGCAAAAAACGCAGCGCCATGCGCGCCATGCGCACACCGAGAATCTGTCCGGAACAAAGATGCCCGTGATAAGCGGTTGCGCGCGCCAAATCTTCACGAAATGTCATCATTTTCTTTCCTCATTTCTCTATAATAAAAATTCCGATTTTTTTCTGATACGGCAGAAGATATCCGCCGTTTTTCTGCACAAGGTGTGCTTGCACATGTGCAGTAACCTCTTGCGGTGTGCTGCTTTTTGCATAATATTGCACAAACGCCTTTGCATCTTCCTGTGTTTCGAACGGCTGTCCGAACGAAAGTTCCGTCTCTCGTAAACGAAACGGAATGCCGCGTTCTTTTAAAAATGCGCAAATTTGCGGCGGCCGCTCTTTGGTCAGCCGCGATTGACCGGTCGGCGAAATGGCACTTTGTGTGCTGCCGCTCACAATCGCAATCATGCGCCGCGTACAATGTGCAAAATAACGGTCAAAATTGCCGTTTTCCGTCAATCTGCCAAAAAAGCACAGCACAAGCGTGTCACAGTGCATTGCATCGGGCAATGTGTTTGCATCGGCACACAGCACAATCACATTTTTCGGTTGCCGCTGCCGCAGTTCGGCAAGCGCATTTTCATCGCTGTCCACTGCAAATACCGTCTTACAGCCTTTTGCAAGCTCTGCTGAAAGATAGCCAAGTCCGCAGCCGAGGTCGCACACCGTCTCATTTTCGTCAATTTCCGCACACAGCATCTTTGCCAAATCGCGGTGAAAATGAGACGCCTGTGCCGCCTCACGATACCAGCGAATGCTCTCTTCTGTCCAATAAAACATCTTCCATCGCCGCTTTCAGAATTTTTTTCGCATCTCGATTGGCACACAAACACGCATCATTTCATCGCCTGCCGCCATTTGTACCGGTTCGAGACGCACTGAAACACCGTACAATTCCTGCATCAGTTCCGCCGTCATCACATCTTCCGGCGCACCGAAGCGCAGCACTTTTCCGCCAAGCAGCGCCAAAACTCTGTTTGCATACAGCAGCGCATGGTCGGGATTGTGCGTGGATAAAATAATCGTATACCCCTGCGCCGTCAGCCGTCTGATTTCATTCATCACGCGAATTTGATTGCCATAGTCAAGATTCGCGGTCGGCTCGTCCATAATCAACACTTTTGCCTCCTGCACCACCGCGCGTGCAAGCAGTACAAGCTGACGTTCTCCGCCGCTGATTTGCGCACAGCCGCGGTTTTTCAAATGCGCAATGCCAAAGCGTTCGAGTGCTTCAAGCGCCGCCGCCTCCTGCTTTTTGCCGGGCGACGAAAGCGTGGTGAGCTGTGCGGTTGTACCCATCAGCACGGTATGCAGCACCGTGTAATTGAACGCAGGCGATGCCGACTGCGGAATGTACGCAATTTCTTTTGCGCGTTTTGCCGCCGTCATGGAGAGCAGATTTTGCCCGTCCAGTGTTACCGTGCCGTCAAAATGCTCCTGCAAGCCGAGCATACAGCGAAACAGCGTACTTTTTCCGACACCGTTCGGACCCAATACGCACAGCAGATGTCCCGGCTGTGCCGTGAACGAAACATCGTGCAAAACATGATTTTCCCGATAGGAAAACGAGAGATTTTGTACCGATATGCTCATACTTTTTTCCCCTCTCGCAAAATAAGATACAGAAAAAACGGCGCGCCGACATAGGCGGTCAAAATGCCGAGCGGAATTTCGGACGTCGTGAGCAAGCGCGAAAAATTGTCCACAACCACAAGAAAACTTGCGCCGAGCAGCATGGATGCCGGCAGAGAAACGCGGTAATCACAGCCGACAAGCATGCGTGTAAAATGCGGAATCACAAGTCCAACCCAACCAATCATGCCGCTGATTGAAACGCTTGCGGCGGTCATCAATGTGGCACAAAAAATGACAATTGCGCGCAAAAGACGCGTGTTAATGCCGATGCTGCGCGCTTCTTCTTCGCCGAGCGTCAACACATTCAGCCGCCAGCGCAAGAAAAACAGCGGCACAATGCCAAGCAAAATCGGCACGGCGGCAAAGAGCAAATCTTTGGGGCGAATTGATGCAAGGCTGCCCATCAGCCAATAAGTAATCTCAGGCAGCACATTGGTGGGGTCTGCCACAAGCTTGAGAAACGAGGTGGCGGACGAAAACAGCGAGCCAACCATAATGCCCGATAAAATCAGTCCCATCACCGGCTGGCTGCGCACTCTGCGGCTGATAAACTGAACAATCAAAACCGCCGCAATGCCAAATGAAAACGAAGAAAGCGAAACGCCAAAATAGCTGAATGAGCAAAATAAGCCGAGCGCCGCGCCAAAACCCGCACCTGCCGAAGCGCCGAGAACGTCCGGCGAAACCATCGGATTTTGGAACAGTCCCTGATAACAAATACCTGCCGCCGAAAGCGCCGCGCCAATCATCGACGCCGCCAAAACGCGCGGCAACCGCACTTGCAGCACCACCGTCTGCGCCTGACTCGTCCACGTCACCGGCATCGTAAAAATGCGCGACAGCAAAATTTTAACAAGGTCAATCGGCATCACGGGATAGCGACCGAGCATAAAAGAACCTGCAAAACAAAGGACAAACAGCACCGCCAACGCCGGAAGAACCGCAACAGCGCGTTTTTTTACATTGATTTTCATTTTGCACTTCCTTTCTATTGGAATTATTTTTAAAAACAATTCGATAGGCATGAAAAAAGCTGCCGTTTTTGCCGACAGCTTTTTTGTAAAACAGCAGCTTGCCTACCATTTTGAAAACAAAGCGTCAAATTCACGTTTGATATACACGTTACAGCGCTCCTCAAACAACCGAAAGGTTGAAAGCAGTTCCGCACCGTCTTGCGTTAAATACGCTGTACCGCCATTTTTACCACCCTGTTGGCGCACCGTCAACACTCTGCCGGTCTGCTCCTCCATGGTGCTTAAAATTTTCCACCCTTTGCTGTATGAAATGCCCATCTGCTGACAGGCAACGCTCACGGATTTCGTCTCGGCAATCAAGCTCAAAAGCTGCGCCGCACCGGGACCGAAAAACGGACGCTCTTTCACGAGACGCAGACGCACCGCAACATGCAAACTTCTTTTATCATACGCATCTACGGCAGATTTTACATCTTCCGCCGTTTTAAGATTGCATAAAATTCCGCCGTCATCCACCGTGGTAAATCCGCGTTTTTCCGCCGATGCCGCCAAAAAGCCGCGCAACCCGTCTGTGCCGTCATAGGCAAGCAGCGGCGCAAACATCGTCTGTGCCAATAGCAGCGGATGCCCCGTCCGATTCTGATATACGGGGTTTACAATTTCTTCTTTTGCACACAGCAGTGCTTGCAATGTATCCACCGTAAACAGCGGTGTATCGACCGTTGAAAGAAACAATCGGCTGCATTTTTGTTCTAAATAGCGCACACCGATTTTCACGCAGGCAAACATTTCAAGCGGCATCTCGCCGCAATCAAGGCAGATTGCACCTGTTTTTGCAATTTGTTTTGTGAGCGTCGGGAAACGCTTTGCACAATACACCACCACAATGCGTTCCACATCGATTTGCCGAAATGTTTCCACCATGCGTGCCGCAACAGAAACGGAACCGACCATTGCAGTCGGGTTTGCAATTTCTCCGCCGGAAACCGTGCCGCAAGCGACTATCAGCGCACCCAGAGGCATTGTTTTCTCCTTTGCTGTGTGAATTGTTTTTAAATACAATTCGATGTTTTTATACTACCATAATTGCTTTGCATTTGCAAGTAAATCTAAAAAATATTTTTAACACAAAATAAAATTTATGTATTTATCTTGCAAAATCCGTTTTCGCTCAGCACCTGCTCTATGCGGCAGTCCGTTTCCGTGTGCGGTACCCTCGGCAGCAAAAAAGCGCTGCGGCACAGACAAACGGTTACCGCCGACGCCTTCAAACGCGGCAGATAGCGGTCATAATAGCCGCCGCCGTAGCCGAGCCTGTTTCCGTTTACATCTGCCGAAAGACACGGCACCAACACCAAATCAAGCGTGTTCGGCGGCATTGTGTGTGCTGACGCATCCGGCGTTAAAATGCCATATGCGCCCACTTTAAGCGCATTTTCCGACAATATTTGTTTTGCTTCCATTTTGCCTTTTGCGCTGCAAAAAGGTACGCAGACCGTTTTGCCGTCAAGCAGTGCTTGCCGCAAAATAGGCAATGTATTGATTTCCGTTGCCGTTCCCACAAAACAAAACAGTGTTTTTGCTGTTTGATAAGCGCTGCTCTGTAAAACATAATGCGCTATTTTATCGCTGATACGCGCATTTTCTTCCGATGAAAGTGCCGCGATGCGCGCTTTCATCTGCACACGCAAAACGCGCTTCTCCGCTATTTTTTCCGGCGTCATTGTGGAAAAACCTCTTTGGGCAGGGCATCGCTCTCCGAAAAATCTTCCCTGTCGAGCGTTAAATTGGGGTTATAATACGGGTCGCGCAGCAAAGCATCGCCGTATCGCTCTTTTAATCGTGCGCGTTCGGCGTCAAACCGAATGCGTTTTGTTTTGTCTTTTTCGTCAAGACCGCGGCTTTTGCTCTCATAGTGATACAGCTCTGCATAGGGCGTATAGGCGATGCGATAGCCGGCGGCACGAATGCGCAAACAGAAATCGACATCATTAAATGCCACGGTGAAGCCTTCGTCCAGTCCGCCTACCGCGTCAAAAACGGAGGTTTTCACAAGCAGACAGGCGGCGGTACAGGCAGAAAAATTTTGCACCGTGCCAAGGCGGAACATATAACCGCCGGCACCGCGCCGCGCATATTTATGGCTGTGTCCGGCATAGCCGCCAAGCCCCGTCACAATGCCGCCATGCTGCACGGTGTCGTCGGGATAATACAATTTTGCACCCACCGCGCCGATTTGCGGCTGTACGCAAAGCGAGAGCATTTCCGTCAGCCACGCGCCGTTCAACACTTCCACATCATTGTTGAGCAAAAGCAGATAGTCACCCTTTGCCGCCTTGCGTCCGAAGTTATTGATGGCGGAAAAATTGAAATCGCCCTCATAATAGCACACGCGCAAATTCGCGTACTTATGTTCTATTTTTTTATAATAGGCGAAAGTTTCTGCTTGTGTGGAATTATTTTCAAGCACAAGCACTTCATAATGCGGGTATGCTGTTTTGGTAAAAACAGACGCAAGCGCCTTTTTTAAGTCGTCAACATGATCTTTATTCGGAATCAAAATCGACACCAGCGGACTGTTTGCAATCCGATATTCCACCCGATAGGTACTCGGAAACAAGCCGTCTTTCACCGTGCCGGCAACGCCCGTACGCGCAAGATGGCTTTCGATGGCGCGCTTTGCCGCGGCGGAGACATAAGGTTTTGCCGCGATGCCGCCGGACGTGGAATTTGCGTGGACACGCCAATAATACAGCACTTTCGGAATGTGCAGCGGCGTGGCATACTCGGATAATTTGAGGAACAAATCATGATCCTGACTGCCGTCACATGCCGGCGCAAGTCCGCCCACTTTCCAGAATAAATCACGTTTAAACGCAGATAAATGGCAAATATAATTGCAGCAGTTGAGATAATCGGGCGCGAAATCCGGTTTGAAATGCCCGACAATCGGACGCAGAATATCGTCAGAAAACAGCGCTTCATCGCTGTATAAAAACGCCGCGCCCGTTTCGTGCGCCGCTTGTGCCATCTCAAAAACAGCATTTGGTGAAAGCACATCATCGTGGTCGGCAAGGCAGAGATAATCGCCTGTGGCAAGTTTTGCCGCCGCATTGGTATTGGCGGAAATGCCTTCGTTTTCAATTTTACAATATTTAATACGCGAATCATCGTATTTTTTAACAATTTCTGCCACGTTTTCATGCGCCGCATCGCTGGCGTTGGCAAGGCAAAGCTGCCAATTTTGACAGGTTTGATTCTGCACACTGTCGAGCAATTGCGTGAGAAATTTTTCCGGCGTATTGTAGAGCGGCACACAGAAGCAAAGCGTCGGCCACGCTGTGGTATCGACGGCTTTTTGCGCCGCGCACAGTGCTTTTGAGGGGTAAAAACGTCCTTTTTTAGAGCGCAAACGACGCTTTATAAAAGCAAAACCGCGCTTTATGGTGACGAAAAGTCCCTCTTTTTGCACGGTACTTCCCAAAAAAGCAAGCAATTCTTTGCACCGTTTCAAGCGCAGTCTCATTTAAATCCCCCCTGTTTTAAAAAAGGGCGGCTTTAGCCGCCCGATTGATTTTGCTTTTATCTGCTGTGCAAAACGGAAAGCATCATGCTGCCGCTTTGCTATTGGTAGCCGTAATTTTCGTACAGCAGTGTGAAATGCGGGTTGTAATACGGGTCGCCGTCCTGCATGATTGCGGCGTATTTCTCGCGGAATGCTGCTTTTTCTGTTTCATAGCGCGCCTGCTTTTCGCCGCCTGCCTTGGTGTCGTCACCGCGGCTTTTGCTTTCATAATGATACGCGGTGGCAAAGGGCGTCATCACGTTCAAAAGACCTTTTGCGCGCAGGCGCAAGCAGAAATCAATGTCGTTGTAGGCAACGGCAAAATGGGCAGCGTCCAGTCCGCCAAGTTCTGTGTAGAGTGATTTTTTGACCATCAGACATGCGCCCGTGACCGCCGACACATTTTGTGCGGTGGCAAGGCGATACATATCGCCGCCGGACGCGCGCGGATGTCCTTTGTGATTGTGACCCGCCGAACCGCCGATGCCGATAAACACGCCCGCATGTTGAATGGTATCGTCGGGATAAAACAGTTTTGCACCCACTGCACCGACATCTGCGCGCTGTGCATAGCTGAGCATTTCGCGCAGAAAACCGTCGGAAAGAAGCTGTATATCGTTGTTCAGCAAAAGCAGATATTCACCGCGGGCAAACTGTGCGCCATAATTGTTGATTGCCGAAAAATTAAAACTGCCTTGGTACCGCACAAACCGTAAGTTTTTGAAAACGCGGCGGGCTGCCTCATAAAAGCGCATGGTGGCAGGGTCCTTGGAGTTGTTTTCAATGACAAGCACTTCAAATTTATCGTATCCGGCACAGCGATATAAACTTTCAAGACAGCGCTTTAAATCGTCTGTGTGGTCCATATTGGGAATCAGCACCGTAATCAGCGGCTGCGCTGTGAGGCTGAAATGCACACGATACGCACCGGGACTGTTGGGCAGCGCCGACACTTCACCGGGCAAATTCAGCCGCGCAAGCTGTGCGCGTACCGCACAGGCGCCGGCTTCAATGGCATACGGTTTTGCGGAAATATCATTGGCGGTAGACTCCGCATGACGGCGCCAATAGTAAAGCACTTTTGGAATATGAACGATATGCTGTGCTTTTTCGCTTAATCGTAAAATCAAATCGTAATCCTGTGCGCCGTTCATTTCCGTGCATTCTCCGCCGCCGACGGCATCGAGCAGCGCCCGGCTGAACATTGAAAAATGGGTGATGTAATTGCAGCCGCGCAAGGTGTCAGGCGAAAAATCGGGTTTAAAATGATATTCACTCAGATTTTTCATCGTGTCATCCAGCACAATTTCATCCGAATAAATCAAATCCGCCTTTTCGTCATTGATGACACACACTGCCTCATACAGTGCGTTGGGACTGAGCGTGTCGTCATGGTCAAGCAGGGCGATATAATCGCCTGTCGCCTCGCCAAAACCGATATTGGTGTTGGCGGCAATGCCCGCATTTTGTGCGAGTTTGCACAGGACAATGCGCCTGTCTGAAAATTTTTTGACCGTACTTGCCACATTGCCGTAGGCGGGACCGGAAGCATCGACAAGCACCAACTCAAAATGCTGATAGCTCTGATGCAACACACTTTTTATCATGGCGCGCAAATAAGGCAGCGGCGTATTGTACAGCGGCACGACAATGGAAATCATCGGCATACTGTCAAATGCTTGCCGCCGCTGTGCGCGCAGCTCTTTTTTAAGCGGAATATCTGCGCGAAACTGCCAGCTTTCGCCTTTTGTCATGAGATCCACGCGATAAGACGCCTCGCGAATCAGCGCTTCGCCGCCGCGTTCCTTGGCGCATTTTGCCGCACGACCGAATAAATTCGCAAAATGACGCGGATTGGCACTGCGCTTGAGCGCCTTTCCGACAGAATCCTGCTCCGGCGGCAAATCCAATGCCGCCGTTTTTTCTGGTTTCTGCATGGCAGCCTCCTTATCTCGTTGTCTGCTTATAAGCTTCGCAAACGGTTTGCACTTCACCCTGCATTTTGACGCGTCCTTTTTCAAGCCACGTCACTTTATTGCACATGCGCTCGATTTGTTCGATGGAATGGCTGACCAAAATGACCGTGGTGCCGCCCGCCATCAGTTCGCGCATTCTCTGCTCGCATTTTTCCTGAAACAGAAAATCGCCCACCGATAAAATTTCATCGGCAATCAGCACATCGGGTTTTGTGATGGTGGCAATGGCAAACGCAATGCGCGACACCATGCCGGAGGAATAGTTTTTGAGCGGAACATCGAGAAATTCGCGCAATTCGCTAAATTCTACAATCTCATCGAATTTCTCATCGAGATATTTCGGCGTAAAACCCAGTACCGTGCCGTTTAAATAGATATTTTCACGCGCGGTCAAATCCATGTCAAAACCGGCGCCCAGTTCAATCAGCGGCGCAATGGTCCCCTTGACCGTGACGCTGCCCGCAGTCGGTTTGAACACACCTGCGATGATTTTCAAAAGTGTGGATTTGCCTGAGCCGTTGAGTCCGACAAGGCCATAAAAATCGCCTTTTTCAACCGTGAGCGAGATATCATGCAGCGCATAAAATTCTTCAAAATGCAGTTTGCCTTTGACGGCGGCAAGAAAATATTCCTTGAGACTCTCGTGTTTTTCCTGCGCCAAATTGAACCGCATGGTGACGTTGTCAACTTTAATCATGTCTTCCGGCATTGTTGCGCCCCCTTAAATATGCAAGACAAATTTGTCTTGCTGTTTGCGAAATACAATCAGACCGAGTACCAGTACGACAAGCGCGCAAGTAGAGCAGACCCATATCATATTCCATGTGAGCAGCTCGCCGTTTAACACAACCGCGCGAAACGCCGTGATATACCAGTACAGCGGGTTAAAATTGATGAACGTGCGCACAAAATAATTGCCGATGGTGTCGGGATTATAAAAGATGGCAGAAAAATACATCAGTGCCGTGGTGAAAATGCCCCAAAGATGAATGATATCTCTGAAAAACACTGCCATTGCCGCCAAAATCAAGCCGACGCCAAGGCTGAAAACAAATAAAGTTAAAATAGGAAACCACGCAAGCAAAACCGTCATGTGCAGCTTTGCGCCTGTGACCACCATGACGATAATCAGCGCAATAAAGCTGAACAGGCAGTTAATCAGCGAAAAACAGACCTTTTGCAGCGGGAAAATATATTTGGGAATATAGACCTTTTTAATCAGCGGCGCGGCACTCATCATGCTGCACATGGCGCTGTTGGTTGCCTCGTTGAAAAAGTTAAACAGCAATTGCCCGATGATGAGAAACACCGCAAAATTGTCGATGCCGCTGCCTTTTGCACCCATGTTGAACACGGTGGTGAACACGATGTACATCACCATGCTCATGAGCAGCGGATTGAGTACACTCCACACAACGCCCAGTACACTGCGGCGATATTTGAGCTTAAAATCCTTGCCGACAAGATTGTAAAGCAAATAGCGGTAGCGCCAGAAATCTTTACAATAGGCTTTCATTTTCGTCATACAATTTACCACTTTTCAAAGAACGGATATGCCTGTTCTTTGAAACCCTTGTGAATTTTGTCTTTGTCTGAAAGTTTGACAGGCGCGTTGATGACCGGCCAGACGATGCCGACATCTGCGTCGTCCCACTGCACACCGCCCTCGGCAGACGGCGTGTAATAATCGGTGCATTTGTAAGTAAATTCTGCTTCGTCAGACAAAACCAAAAATCCGTGGGCAAAACCCTGCGGAATATAAAACTGTTTTTTATTGTCGGCAGACAGCGTTACACCGACCCATTTCCCGAAAGTTTTGCTGTTCGGACGGCAATCGACCGCAACATCAAACACTTCGCCCGAAAGCACACGCACGAGTTTTGCCTGTGTGTGTTCGGTTTGAAAATGCAGTCCGCGCAAAACGCCTTTTGTGCTTTTGCTTTGATTGTCTTGCACAAACGGGCCGGTAATGCCGGCGGCGGCATACTCTTCATCTTGGAATGTTTCCATAAAATAGCCGCGTTCATCGCCGAACACCGTTGGCTCAATGATAACAACGCCCGAAATATCTGTTGTTTGAAAGTTAAATTTACCCATAAAACGACTCCCATTCTTTATCTGCTGATAGCTGATACATGATTGATTAATATTGTATCACAAGCACTGTATTTTTTCAAGGAAAAGGCGCTTTTCCATAAAATTAGGCGGACTGACGTAAGTCAGCCCGCCTTTGTATAAGGTGATGCTATTTTGCGAAATATTTTACGGGGTCAACGTTTTTTCCGTCCTCTGACATTTCGAAATGCAGATGTGCCGGTATGGCGCTTTCGGCGGGAATCGCCGTGAGCGCACCGAGCGGCGCGCCCTGTTTTACAACATCGCCCACCACAAGATTGACCGCTTTTGCGCCGACAAGACGCATGGTAAGCTTATCGCTTGTCAGTTCTATGACATCGCCCCACTGCCCGTCGGTTTCGATTTTAGACACCGTGGCTGCCGTCGGCGCACTGATGCCGCCGCCGATTGCACAGGCGATGTCCACGCCGTTGTGTGTGCGCCAATCCTGCATAGTTTCATTAAAAACAAGCGTGTCTCCGCTAAATACCGCAAGCGTCTCGCCCGTAACCGGCGATACAAATGGCGGCGTTTGCACCGGCTGCAAGGCGGCAGGTTCGTTTCGCGGCTTTGAGGAAGCGGAGGAAACAGAGGGCGATGATGCCGTATTTGATGCAGGTGACGGCGTTACCGGCACTGAAGATTGATTTTTGTCGATTTCGAGTTCGGAGAGTCCCCATGTGATGTCCTCCTGTTCGCTGATTTGTTCGGGTGTACTTTCGGCTGCTTTTCCAAAGCTGGTCATCATGGCGTTCACGGCGAGAAAACACGCCAGCGCCGCCCCTGCGGTAATCAGCGCCAGCGCAATATAAAAGCCTTTGCCACGCCAAAATCCTTGTGTTTTTGCGTGCTTATCCATTCTTTTTTCCTCCCTGACTGCTGTGCCAAACGACACAGAAATGTTAATGGTAGTATGGACTGTATGTTGCGGAATATACACGCTTCTCTTGCCTTTTTCACAAAAAAAAAGTACAATGCTAATAACACTTATAAAATTGCGCTTTATTTTTGAAGCGCGAAAAGAAAGGAACCTCCACATGAGCCTTTGTAAAAACTGCGGCGCCATTTTGCCGGAGAGCAGCCGAGATGTCTGCCCTGTTTGCGGCGCTGAACAAGCTCCCGGCAGCAGTAAGGCGTCTTATGTGCGGCAAACCCGAAAGTCGCGTGATAAAACCGTGATGATTCTTTGCATCATTGCCGCTGTTTTGGCTGTGACGCTCGCTGCCGCAAGTATTACTTGTTCGGTTTTATACGACAAGTATAATCCGAATCGAATTTTGGACTCCATCGGCAGCGCACTGCTTGCAGGCGACACGGCACATTTGAAACCACTGCTTGTCTGCGGCGAATTGGACGACAGCACCGCAAATTTACAGGCGCTTTGCCGTGCTTTCACCACGCAGGAAGCCGTCGATGTTCTGCGCACACAATTGTCGGCGCAGGCGGTGCAACCCGATGCCGCAAGCGAGCGATATCCGGCGCTGCGTCTCGTGCATGAAAAGGTCTTTTTGGGATATTACAATTATAAAATGGCAGTGTCGCCGGTGTCACTGCAAATTCCCGCGAGCGTACAAAATCCGCTGCTCTCGGTAGATGGCGAGGCATACACCGGCGTGGCAGACGATGCGGGTGTGCTGTATACAGGGCTTTTTCCGGGCGTTCACAACTGCGTGGTTTCGGCACAAAGCGGCACCGGTGACCGTGTACTCGGCGTTGATACGGAACTTTCTTTGTTTAACACCGATGCACCCACCGTGTTTTCCGGTGCGCTTGCACTTGCAAATATTACGGTATCCGGCTGCAATGCCGACGACGCAATTATCACAATCAATGACAAAGAAGTGCCACAAAAGCCTGTGAACGGCGTGGTAAGTTTGCCGCAGGTTGCCGTGGGCAGTAAAATTCACATGGTTTTCAAAACCGCTTACGGCGCCACCACAACAGGTGATGCGGTGTTTACGGACATCGCACAGCCGGCGCTGACGTTTGGCAATCTTGTCACGGAGGGCGGCGTTCCGACCGAGGAACAGCTCAACAGTATTTTGAGCGGCTATTTTGCATCGTATCTTGACTGTGCAAACACGCAGGATATGACAAAGCTGCTTGTCAGCACGACGCTGAACCACGAACGATTGACGGCAGGCATCGGCGCGGCGGATTTGAAAGACAATTTGTTTGTGTTTACCTCTGCGGCGGTGCAATATGCGTCGATACAACAAAGTGAGTATGAGGCACAACCCACGATTTTATGCAATGTGATTTTCCATTATACCGCCACAAACCGCAAGAGCAATGAAGTTGCCGAACGGCAAACACTGCAAACCTGTGAACTGGTATTCAAGGGCGACCAATGGCTTTTGAACCGCACCGTGCCATGCAGTGAGGTGGATTTCACCGCCGGAACGCTGACATCGCTGCAATAAAAAAGCAACAGCGCACCTGTTATTTTCTTCCAAGAAATGACAGGTGCGCTTTTTTGTCACTTTTTTTCAAACAGACTCCCTTTTCGTCTGCTTTTATGCTATACTGTTGACTTATATCGAATGAAAAGTGAGGGGTATCAATGGAGAAGAAAACGCAGTGGACCTCCAGTTTGGGGTTCATTCTCGCCACAGCCGGTGCGGCAATCGGTCTTGGAAATCTTTGGAAATTTCCGTATTTGATGGGAAAAAACGGCGGATTTCAATTTTTGATTGTTTATCTGCTGTTTGTGGTTTTACTGGGCATTCCTGTGATGATTGCAGAAGCAAGCATCGGTCGGCTGACGCAAAAAGGACCGATTGAAGCTTATGCGTCGCTGCATAAGAAGGCTAAAATCATCGGTTTTCTCGGCATTTTATGTGCCTTTATTATTTTGTCGTACTACAGTGTTATCGGCGGATGGGTGCTGAAATATATTTTCAGCTATGCCACTTCTTTGCAGGCACCGGCAGATTTCGGTGCTTACATTGCACAGCCGGTTGCACCGATTTTTTGGTTTTTTGTCTTTATGCTGAGCGTGGTTTTGGTCTGCTTGAAAGGCACTTCCGGCATTGAAAAAGCATCGCGCTTTATGATGCCGCTTTTGTTTGTGATGCTGCTTTTGATTGTGGTGCGCTCGCTGACTTTACCAGGCGCCGCGGCAGGTGTGCGCTTTGTTTTCACGATGGAAAGCGGTTTTCGCTTCAGCTCCATTTCCGCCGCGCTCGGACAGGTTTTCTATTCGCTCAGCCTTTGCATGGGCATCACCATTACGTATGGCAGTTATTTGAGCAAAAAAGAAAACATCGTGCATAACACCTCCATTGTGGCGGGGCTTGACACCTTGATTGCCGTTTTGGCGGGGCTTGCGATTTTTCCGGCAGTGTTTGCGTTCGGCATGGAGCCGACACAGGGACCCGGCTTGACGTTCGGCACATTGCCAAAGGTGTTTGAATCCATGACAGGCGGTTGGTTTTTTGCACTGATTTTCTTTGTTTTGATGTTTTTCGCAGCAATTACTTCCGCCATTGCACTACTGGAATGTGTGGTATCGGCGGTTTTAGACCGCTTCCACTGCTCACGGAAAGCGGCGGTACTTGTGATTGCCGCGCTGGCGTTTTTGCTGGGGATTCCCAGTGCATTGTCGTTTGGCGCACTCAGCCATATCACAATTTTAAATTACTCGATTTTTGATTTTGTCTGCATGGTGACCGACAATATTTTAATGCCCATCGGCGGCGTTTTGATGTGCATTTATGTAGGCTGGATTTGGGGGCCGCAGCATATCGTAGACGAAGTGGAAACAAACGGTGTTGTGTTTAAGCTGAAAAAAGCATGGCTGATTTGCATTCGCTTTATCACGCCGATTTTGGTGGGCATTGTGACCATCGGCGGATTTGTTTCCATTTATAAGACCATCTTTTAAAGGACAATGATAACACAAAACAGCGGACGGAAAAATTTCCGTCCGCTGTTTTTTTGTTTGAAATTATTGCAGTTTGATTTTTTTCGGTGAATACGTTTTGACGGCGGCGGCGTTTTCGGTGAGTTCTAATTTCGCAGCACCCGCAAGCACTTCGGCGTCAAATTTTTCGTTGTTGACGGCACTGTCGATTGCCATTTTGTAGCCTTCAAAATCTGTTTCATCTGTGTAATTGACAATTTTTTGGTAGACAAGCGGTGAATTGTAGTATTCGTAAATGCCGGCTTCGTCCACTTTTGCCCCCATGACCATTGCGACAAATTCAGGCGGATATGTCGCGGCGCCGTCCGGACTGACAAATGCGGTGGAATAATACTGCGTCAGGTTTTCGGCGGTATACTCCTGTTTGCACAATTGCAGCACCTTTTTGATGGAATCTTCTGCCAGTTTATCAAAATCTCCGCCATCGGCAAGCGCCTTTTTCAGCGACTCGCCCTCCTCTTTGATTTTGGTGAGCGTGGCATCGTCCACCGGTTTGCCGTCGGCGTCCGTCGTCGGCAAAATCAAGGTTTTTACACGGCTGTAATGCGCGTCCATATAGCTCATGCCGTCTTTGTTTGACACTTTGTTTTTTTCGTTGTACGCCGTGAAAAGCTGCTGATATTTTGCTTCCGCAAGATAATATTCACGGTAGCTCTCTTTGCCGATTCCGTTGTCTGACAGCATTTTGCTGTTTGCTTCATAGTTTTTATCAATTTGCGTGTCGTGTGTTGCCTGTTCTTCTTGTGTGAACGAAAGACCGGCGGCGTCAAATTCTTTTGTGAGATAGCAATAGCGCCGAACGCCTTCTATCGTTTTGTTGTGAATCCATTCTGTGGCAGGAACGCCCTCCACCTCGGCTTTAAGTACATCGGCGCTCTGCGCTTTTGCGGACGCATCGCTGTACGCCTGCATCTGCTCCATCAAATAAAGACCCGCCGCAATCTCCTTGCCGTCTACGGTAAGCACCGTTGCCGGTGTTTTAAAGCTGCAGCCCGTCAATGCCGTACCCAGAATCGCCGCACACAGTGTCAGTGCAATGGTTTTTGATTGTTTCAAAAGTATAAACCTCCAAAGGGTCGCAAACGCGCCCGTTATTTTGTTACAGTTCTGTCATAAACGCTTATTTATTATACCGTTTTATTCGCCGCTTGGCAAGCAGATTCTATCATTTTGTCAAAGACGATATTCATGACATCGAGCGGCTTTTCGCCGGGCAGGATGCGCACCGATAAATACGGCTTGCCGGACGCGTTGACGAGCAGGCGGCGTCCCATATCTTTCAGCAGTGGTTTCAAGGTGGCAAGCTCAAGCTTGTCGGAATACAAAATAACGGTATCGTTGCGCTGATTGATTTCATAAATGCCGAGCGACGCCGCAACCACACGAATGAGACTGATGTCGATGAGACCCACAACGCTGCTTGGCACATCGCCGTATCGGTCAATCAGTTCGTCAAGCACATCGCTTGCGTCCGCTTTGTTTTCGATGGCGGCAATGCGCTTATACGCCTCGATGCGTCCGGCGGCATCCTCGATATACGTTTCGGGAATATACGCGTCCACCGTGATATCGATGAGACAGTCGCTTTTATCGGCGGCGGGAATTTCTCCTTTTGCGAGTGAAACGGCTTGATTCAGCAATTTGACATACATTTCATAGCCGACTGCTTCCATATGCCCATGCTGACTTTGTCCGAGCAAATTGCCGGCGCCGCGAATTTGAAGGTCGCGCATGGCGATGCGAAATCCGCTGCCGAAACTTGTAAATTCTCGAATGGCAGAAAGGCGTTTTGCGGCGATATCCGTAAGCACTTTATCGCGTCTGAACGTGAAATAAGCATATGCCTTGCGCCCGCTTCGTCCCACGCGCCCGCGCAGTTGATACAATTGCGACAGTCCCATGCGGTCAGCGTCCTCAATCACAAGCGTGTTGCAATTGCGCACATCAACGCCGGTTTCAATCAGCGTAGTACACACTAAAATATCAATTTCACCGTCCATCAACTGCTGCCACACGTGGGAAAGCGCTTCCTCATCCATGCGCCCGTGTGCCACACCGATGCGCGCTTCAGGCAGCAATGCGCCGAGTTTTGCGGCGCAGCGGTCAATGGTATCGATGCGATTGTGCAGATAATATGCCTGTCCGCCGCGCGCAAGCTCTTTTTTGAGCGCCTCGGCAATCACAACATCGTCATGTTCGAGTACATACGTTTCGATGGGTTTGCGCTCAAACGGCGGCTGTTCAATCGTACTCATATCCCGCAAACCGCTCATTGCCATGTTGAGTGTGCGCGGAATGGGCGTTGCGGACAATGTGAGCATATCCACACCGAGAAAAGTTTCCTTGAGCCGCTCTTTGTGTTTGACGCCGAAACGCTGTTCTTCGTCGATAATCACAAGACCTAAATCGTGAAAATGAATGTCTTTTTGCAGCAGGCGATGTGTGCCTACAACGAGGTCTACCGTGCCGCTTGCAAGCCCTTTGATGGTTTCTTTTTGCTGTGCTGCCGTGCGAAAACGCGACAGCAAGCCGATTTTAATCGGAAACGCTTCCATGCGTGAAAGCATGGTGTTGTAATGTTGCCACGCCAAAATGGTGGTTGGCACAAGCACGGCACATTGTTTGCCGCCCATGATACATTTAAATGCGGCACGTAGCGCAACTTCGGTTTTGCCGACGCCGACATCGCCGCACAAAAGCCTGTCCATAGGACGTGTGCGCTCCATGTCTTTTTTAATTTCGGCGGTACTGGTGAGTTGATCGGCGGTTTCGTCGTATTCAAACCGCGTTTCAAAATCACGCTGCCATTCGCTGTCCTCCGGAAACGGAAATCCCTTTGCCTGTTCGCGTTTTGCGTACAGTTCAATGAGTTCCCGCGCCATTTCCTGCGTGGCTTTGCGCACACGGCTTTTGGTTTTAACCCACGCGTCACCGCCAAGTTTTGCAAGCTTGACATGCTCTCCGTCACCCGGTGCCGTGTAGCGGCTGATGAGGTCAAGCTGTGTGACCGGCACATACAGCGTGTCCGCTTTGTCGTATTGAATTTTGATATAATCTTTGACAACACCCTGCAAATCAAGCCGTTTGATGCCGGCATACACGCCGATGCCATGATTTTGATGCACAATATAATCGCCGGGCGTAATGTCGGTCAGGCTCGAAAGACCTTTGCTTTTCGCCTTGACTTTCGGCGGCGGGGCGGCGTTGTGGCGGCGGCTCGAAATCATCGCAAACTGCGCAAACGGATAGTCCACACTCGCGTTGAGATGCCCCTCCACCACGGCAATGGTGCCGGCGGCAAGCGTTTCGGGCGGTTTGTGATACGCGGCGGCAGAGTAGCCGGCGGCGGTTAAATCCCGCGCGAGTGCCGTGGCGGCGCGCTGTGTGCCGGCGAGAACGGCAACGGCATATTTTTGTTCCATAAACGACGTCAAATCGTCGCATAATGTGTTCACTTCACCCGACCACGGCGGCAGGCTGTGTGCGGTGGCACTGATGGTATCGGCAAGTTTCAAATCGGGAATTGTGCGGGCAAAATTTTCGCTGACGATACTGGTATTGTGTTCCGTCTGCTGCCAAAGATAGGGCAAATCGGCATAAAACGAGGTTAAATCCGGCGCGAGAACGCCGTTTTCAAGCAAGGCTTTCACTTCTTCGCCAAACCGAAATTCCAGTGCTTTTTCAGCTTCACGCAAGGCGCTCGGCTCATTGAGAAAAACAATCGGATGGTCAAGATGTTCAAAAACAGTGGCAAATTTCGGATAGCGCAGTGTGATGTATTTGTCCATCGTGACCGGCATCATGCCGCCGTCAAGCGCCGCTAAATCGGCTTCCATTGCCGCGGCAAGCGCCGCGCGGTGTGTGGGTTTTGCCCTGCCGAGCGCACTGCGCAGCTGTGCGGCAGTCTCGACAACATCGCCAAACAACACTTCACGCGCCGGCGAAAGATAGATTTTTTTCGCAGCGGATTCGCGCCGCTGACTCACAAGGTCAAAGGTGTTGATGGTGTCAATTTCATCGCCCCAAAACTCAACACGATGCGGCTTTTCCATATCGGGCGCAAAAATATCCACAAGATTGCCGCGCACCGAAAACTGACCCGGTCCGTCCACTTGAAAACGGCGGTGATAACCCGCGTCAAACAGTTTTTGCACCAGTGTTTCAAGCTTGATGTGCATGCCCCATTTGAGCGTGAGCGTATTTGCGATAAATTCGGCTTTCGGCACGGTGTATTGCAGCGCGGCTTCAATCGGCACACAAACCGCTTTTGTACGCCCGCCCGCAAGATTGCCAAGCACCGCCAAGCGGCGGTATTCATATTCGTGATTTTGCCCCTCCACGGGACGCAGCACAAAATCACGCGGCGGAAAAACCTCGCCTTTTTGACCGAGTATCGTGATATCCTCGGCAAAGCGCGTTGCCTCGGCTTCCCCCGCGCAAAGAATCAGCGCCGCGCGGCCGGTATCTTCACACAGCGCCGCAAGCAAATGCGCGCGCGCAGTCGGCGGTACGCCAAAAAGCGCCACCACCGCGGGAACTCCCCCATCGATGCCGGTGAACAGACGTTGATATTCATTTGTTTTTTTAAGAGCGTTTGTGAACATAAAAATTCCAGTTCTGCATGAAAGTCGCGGCGGTCAACGCGGCATGAGCGCGTAAAAGAAAAACCACAGCGCGTAGGCAATTTCGCCAATCAAAAGCAGACAGGCGAGGACAAGCGGGCCTTCCCGATACAGATGTGTTTCGGTGGCGGGCGTGTGTTTGATATGGGAAACACCGCAGCCAATCGACACAATTCCGCACACGAGAAATGCCATCGGCACAATCGTCAGCGCAATCGCAATGCCGAGGATTATCACAGATTCCGTGAGTGTTTCATCGAGAAACGCCAAGCTTTCGCCCGGCAGCAGCAAAAAGAGACCCGTGAACAGCGTCCAAAGCGGCATGATGAGCGTAAAACGCAAGGTGCGGCGAAACGTTTTGGCAAGCCATTTTTCAGGGTGCAGGCAAAACACAAACGCCGTGAGCAAGCACCAAACAAGCGCCGTCGCACAAATGGCAAGCAGCGGAAAAAACACGAGCGCAAGCACACTCGGATTTCGCCAAAAGTAAAGCAGCCCGCCGACGCAGACGATTGCGAGAATAATCGACGCGATGAGATTGCTGCGCTTTGTCTGTTGATTATCCATTGTAAGCACTCATAGCTCTGTCGAGCTGTCCTTTCATAATAAGCACCGCGGCGGCGCAAATATCGTCGTAACGTGCCGCGATTTCTTTTTTTTCGGCCTGTGTAAACCGGCTGAGTACCCAGTCGGCAAGGTCATAATCGGGATGCGGTTTTTCGCCCACGCCGATTTTGATGCGCGGGAAATCGGTGCCGATATGATTGATGATACTTTTGATGCCGTTGTGTCCGCCGGCACTGCCCGTTTTACGCAGCCGAATTTTGCCCGGCGGCAGTGAAATATCGTCAAAAAGCACGATGATACGTTCCGGTGGAATTTTGTAGAAATCCGCCGCTTTGTGTACGGCGGTGCCGGAGAGGTTCATAAAAGTTTGCGGTTTTACAAGTAAAACTTTAAATTCGCCCACTGTTCCGCTGCCGGTGAGTGCGTCAAAGCGCGCCTTTGTGACGCGGATTCCCCACGTTTCAGCAAGAAAATCAAGCGCACAGAAGCCTGTGTTGTGACGGGAACCGTCGTATTTTTCACCGGGATTGCCAAGCCCGACAATGAGATAGTCGATAGGCTGATTGAATAGCATGTTGTTCTCCGTTTTTTTGATGTAGACGCCCGCCAAACGCGGGACATTGCCGTAAAGAAAGCCGATAAATCACAGCAGATGCAAAAAATCCGCTTGCTTTATACAAATAATGTACTGACCGGTTTATCGCTGTAAATCCGCGCAATCGCCTCTGCAAGCACAGGCGCAACGCTCAAAATTTTGATTTTATCAATTTTCTTTTCCTCCGGCAACAAAATGGTATCCAGAAGCACAACTTCTTCCAAAACACTGTTCTGAATGCGCTCCACCGCCGGACCGGACAGCACCGCATGGGTGGCACATGCCGACACGCTTTTTGCGCCGCGCTCTTTGATTGCCGCCGCCGCATTGCACAATGTGCCTGCGGTATCTATCATGTCATCGACAATAATAACATCTTTTCCATCGATATCACCGATGATGTTCATCACTTCACTGACGCCTGCGCGCGGACGGCGTTTGTCCACAATGGCAAGCGGCACATCCAAACGCTCCGCAAACGTGCGCGCGCGCCCCACACTGCCAAGATCCGGCGACACCACAACAACATTTCCTTTATAATCAACGATTTTACGTTCAAAATACGGCATTAAAATGGGTGCGCCGCACATATGATCCACCGGCACATCGAAAAAGCCTTGAATTTGCGCGGCGTGTAAATCCATCGTCAACACGCGGTCAGCGCCTGCGGTAACAATCAAATCTGCCACAAGCTTTGCCGTAATCGGGTCACGCGCACGGTTTTTGCGATCCTGCCGCGCATAGCCGTAATACGGAATCACGGCGGTGATACGTCCGGCAGACGCACGGCGAAACGCATCGAGCATAATCAGCATTTCCATCAGATTGCTGTTGACGGGATTTGCCGTGCTTTGCACTAAGTATACATCGCTGCCGCGCACGGACTCTTGAATGTTCACCTGAATTTCGCCGTCGCTGAACACGCCGACCTCACTGCGTCCCATACTGACCCCAAGGCGTTCTGCCATCGCCACCGCGAGCAATTTGTTGGAATTTCCCGCAAAAATTTTGATGTCTTTCCCATGCAAATTCATGCCGCATTCTCCTTTTTCTGTTGTCGCTGATTTATACTTGTACTCGCACACCTACTATATATTGTAAAGACAACGCCGCCTTTTTGCAAGAGAAAGATGAATTTGCCGGTGAATTTTTGAAAAAAAACGTAAAATGTGAAATATCACTTCCTTTTACCGCGCAGGTTTGGTATAATGATTTGTGCAAATGAACAAAAAATTTGTTTATGTGTACACATCTTTATTTTTGAGAATGCGTACAAAAAAATTTGGAGGTAGAGAAATTTGAGTCACAAGTATGTTTACCTGTTTTCCGAGGGAAACGGCACCATGCGCGAACTTCTTGGAGGCAAGGGCGCTAACCTTGCTGAAATGACAAAACTTGGTATGCCTGTTCCACAGGGCTTCACTGTCAGCACCGAAGCCTGCACCCAGTATTATGCGGATGAGCGTCAGATTAACGACGACATCAAAGCGCAGATTTTTACCGGCATGAAAGAAATGGAAAAAATCACCGGCAAAAAATTCGGCGATGCGAAAAACCCGCTGCTCGTTTCCGTGCGTTCGGGCGCGCGCGCTTCCATGCCCGGCATGATGGACACCATTTTGAACCTTGGTCTTAACGACGAAGTGGTCGAGGGTCTTGCCGCATTTACCGGCAACGCACGTTTTGCCTATGACAGCTATCGCCGCTTTGTGCAGATGTACAGCGACGTCGTGATGGAAATGAGCAAAACAGAATTTGAAAAATTGATTGACGCCGCCAAAGAAGCAAAAGGCGTTGCACTTGACACCGGTCTTGATGCAGACGATTTGAAAGTGCTTGTGCAGAAATTCAAAGCGCTTTACAAAGAAAAAATGGGCAGCGATTTCCCGTCAGAGCCTGCCGACCAGTTGATGGGCGCCGTGAAAGCGGTTTTCCGCAGCTGGGACAACCCCCGCGCAAACACCTATCGCCGCATGAACGAAATCCCGTATGACTGGGGTACCGCCGTCAGCGTGCAGAGCATGGTGTTCGGCAACTCCGGCGAAAACAGCGGCACAGGCGTTGCGTTCACACGCAACCCCGCCACAGGCGAAAAAGCCTTGTTCGGCGAATATTTAATCAACGCACAAGGCGAGGACGTGGTTGCGGGCATCCGTACACCGTCGCCCATCAGCCATCTTGCCGACCAAATGCCGAAAGTCTATGCCGAATTTGCAGCCGTTGCCACCAAACTTGAAAACCATTTCCACGACATGCAGGATATGGAATTTACGATTGAAAACGGCAAACTGTACATGCTGCAAACCCGCAACGGCAAACGCACCGCCGCCGCCGCTCTCAAAGTGGCAGTTGACCTTGTGGACGAGGGGCAAATTACCGAAAAAGAAGCCGTTTTGCGCGTAGAGCCGAAACAGCTTGACAGCTTGCTGCATCCGCAGTTTGACGCCGCCGCCCTCAAGGCAGCCGCCGTCATCGGCAAAGGACTTGCCGCGTCTCCGGGCGCTGCCGCAGGACAGGTTGTTTTCAACGCCGAAGATGCCAAAGAATGGCATGACGCCGGCAAAAAAGTGGTGCTGGTGCGCCTTGAAACAAGCCCCGAGGACATCGAGGGCATGGCAGTTGCGCAAGGCATTTTGACCGTGCGCGGCGGCATGACAAGCCACGCGGCAGTTGTTGCCCGCGGCATGGGAACCTGCTGTGTTTCCGGCTGCGGCGAAGTTGCGGTGGACTATGACAAAAAAGAATTTACACTCGGCGGAAAAGCCTATAAAGAGGGCGATTTTATCTCTCTTGACGGCTCCACCGGCAATATTTACGGCGAGGCAGTTGCCACAACGGCAGCTTCCATCAGCGGCGACTTTGACCGCCTGATGAAATGGGCAGACGATTTGCGCGAGCTGGAAGTTTACACCAACGCCGACACCCCTGCCGATGCACAGCATGCCTCCGATTTCGGCGCACAGGGCATCGGTCTTTGCCGCACGGAACACATGTTCTTTGAAGCAAGCCGCATCAAAGCCATGCGCGAAATGATTGTTGCCGACAACACCGCCGACCGCGAAAAAGCACTCGCGAAAATCCTGCCGTATCAGCAGGGCGACTTTGAGGGATTGTTTGAAGTGATGGGCGAGCGTCCGGTTACGATTCGCTTCCTCGACCCGCCTCTGCATGAATTTTTGCCGACCAAAGAGGGCGACATCAAAGAGCTTGCCTCTGACCTTGGCATCACGGTGGAGCGTTTGCACCAAGTTATCGCCAGTTTGCACGAGTTCAACCCGATGATGGGTCATCGCGGTTGCCGTTTGGCTGTTTCGTACCCTGAAATTGCCGCCATGCAGACAACCGCCGTCATCAACGCGGCACTTGCCGTGCAGAAAAAGACCGGCGCACACATTGTGCCGAACATCATGATTCCGCTTGTGGGCGAAGTGAAAGAACTGAAATTCGTCAAAGACATCGTGGTTTCTACCGCTGACAAAATCATTGCGGACGCAAACAGCGACATGAAATACGAAGTTGGCACGATGATTGAAATTCCGCGCGCTGCTTTGACAGCAGACGAAATTGCCACCGAAGCCGAGTTCTTCAGCTTTGGCACCAACGATTTGACGCAGATGACGTTCGGCTTCAGCCGCGACGATGCGGGCAAATTCCTCGACTATTATTACAGCAACAAAATTTACGAATCTGACCCGTTTGCGCATCTTGACCAAAAAGGCGTCGGCAAACTGGTACAAATGGCGGCTGATCTCGGCCGCAAAACACGCCCCGACATTCATCTCGGCATTTGCGGCGAACATGGCGGCGACCCCACTTCCATCGAGTTCTGCCACAAAGTAGGTCTCAATTATGTTTCCTGCTCGCCGTTCCGTGTCCCCATTGCGCGTCTCGCGGCGGCACAGGCTGCCATTAAATTCCCGCGCAAATAATTCGCAAATTTCTGCGTAACACAAAACACGCACAGCGTCCTGCTCGGACGCTGTGCGTGTTTTACTTTTTGTATTTTTTAAGTCTTTTATACCAAATGTTTAGAAAGCAAATCATCAATTTCAGCGCGACTTGTCTGTAAAAATGTTTGATAGCCGCAAATTGTTTCCGCGTCGTTCCAATACATATTGCCGCGCATACGCACACAGCCGCCGCCGCACATTTTTTGATAGGTGCAGCGCGCACAGAGAGTAGAAATTTCACGTTTCCGCGCTTTATATTCTTCTATCAAGGCGTTATTTTGGATTTGCGCATACGTCTGCTTTGCAAGATTTCCGACACGCCACGCATCGGTTACAAAAAAATCACAGGGATACACACTGCCGTCCGCCTCGACAACCCACTGCATTTGACATGCGCCTGTAAAGCCACACGCCGTGACGGTACGTTTCGTAAGTAAATTGAATAAATCGTCAAAAAACTTCACACTGACGTACTTTCCGGCAATCAAATCGCGCTTCCACAATTTGAAAAGCGCACTGTAGAATGACGCAAACCGCTCCGGCGTGAGCGCATAGGCACTATGCCCGCCCGAAAGCTCCGACAGACAGGGAATAAATTGCACATAGGCAATATTTTCCTGCCGCAGAAAGCTCCACACCTTTGCGGGATAGCGCGCATGATGATTCGTCAAAACCCAAAGAATGTTATACTCTATTTTATACGCATCAAGCAGATTTTTTGCGTGCATAATGCGTGAAAACGTGCCTTTTTGCTCCGCATCGAGCCGGTTTTCATCGTGCATTTTCGCATCGCCGTCCAGTGACAGTCCCACCAAAAAATGATGCTTTTTCAAAAAATCGCACCATGTTTCATCAATGACAAATCCGTTTGTCTGGATTGCATAATGAACCGTAACACGCTTTGTTTGCTGCTGCACAAGCGCGATAAAATGCTCGAAATATGCAAGACCCGCAAGCGTCGGTTCTCCGCCTTGAAACGCAAAACTCACATCGTCTCCGTCATTGATATCGGCAAAAATATTTTGCAGTATTGCCTGTGTCACCGCCGGCTGCATCACGCCATAAGATGCGATGCTGCGTATTTTACTGACTTCAGCATAAAAACAGTAGCGACAGCGCATATTGCACAGCGAGGACGCGGGCTTGATTAAAAACGAAAAATAACGCATCTGATTTCCTCTCTAAAACAGCTTGTTTTTTCTAAGCTTATCACATTTTTCGCTTTTTTCCTACTGCTTTCGATTTATTCTGATTTTTTCTTGAGCCACGGCACTTTTTATGATATACTCTAAACGATATGACATTATTTTAACACTTGACGGGAGGTGGACAGATATGATACTTGAAATTGCAATTTGTGATGATGACATGACTGATTTACAGCAAATTGAAACTGCGGTTGCAGCATATCAAGCTGAAAATGCTTCTGCCCAAATTTCTGTTTACAGCACACAATCACCTGCCGCACTTGCCGAAAAAATCGCGCATGGCGAGCGGAGCGATATTTATATTTTGGATTTAATGATGCCGGAAATCGACGGCATTTCACTTGGAAAAATCATTCGTAACAGCGGCTGCTGTGCGCCGATTATCTACATCACATCGTCGAACGAACACGCGTTTGAAGCATATGGCGTCTGTGCGCTGCGCTATTTGATGAAGCCCGTTGCGCAGGCGGATATGTTTGCGGCGCTGGATTTTGCACGGCACAATCTGGCACAGCACTCCGTAAAACATTTTCACGTAAAAACAAAAGAGGGCATTCAAAAAATAGCGGTAGCGGATATCGTTTGTGTGGAAAACATTCAGCGTTCCATGCAGTTTACCATGCAGGACGGCACAAAAGTGAACAGCGTGTGCAATCGCGAATCGTTTGAAACACACCTTGCGCCGCTGCTTGCGGACGATTCCTTCGCGCAGCCGCATAAATCTTTTTTGGTACACATGAAATTTGTGCAAAGTTTACAGCCGGACACGCTGCTGCTTGACAGCGGGCTGCGTGTTCCCATCAGCCGAAACTATGCAGGCGACTTAAAACGCCGCTACTTAAAATATTTGGCACGTTCCGAGCGATAACGCCGCTTGCAAAACAGCCGGAAATATTCCGCCGTTTAAGGGGAGGCACACATGCTTTCATTTACTTTTTTTCAGTATCGACTTGCTAATTTTTTGGTGCTGCTTTTTTCGTGTTTTTTCGTTCAGCGTCGTTATAGTAGACGTATTACCGCCTTAATTTTGACCGTTGCGTTTATTTTAAGCACCGCGCTTGACCTTACAATGGTACACAGCGGGGCGCAAGGCGCACATTTGATGATTTTCACCGTTGTGCAAATTATCTTGACACAGGCGAGCATTTTTTCTTTGTGTCGTTACCGCGACGGTCGCACACTTTTTACAGGTTTCAGCATTGCTACGTATGTTTTTGCAGGCAGCATCTTCGGTGTTGCCGCGTTTTATGCCACCGAAAAAATTATGCTTTCGCTTTTGTTCGAAGCGTTGGTTGCCTTGCTGATTCTTTTGTTTTTGCTGCATTATCTGCGCGACACGTATCTTGACGAGCAGCGCCTGCGCACACACGGATGGATGGCAATGTGCGTGATTCCCACTTTATTTTATCTTGCACTTTATTCTCTGTCGGCGTTTCCCGGCAATCTTTTCAAAACGCCGTCGAATATTATCACCGTTGCAATTTTACTTGTGATGATGGCGGTCGCCTACGCTTTGATGTTTCGGCTTTTGGCGCAGCAGCGGCGTGATGATGAATTGCTGCGCAACAATGAGCTGCTTGAAACCTATGCAAAACGCATGCAGCACGAGAGTGAAATTTTGCAAAAAGCAGAGACAGAAACCTCGATAATGCGTCATGATATGCGTCATCATGTACGCATTATGGCGTCTTATTTACAGGCGGGCAAGCTGGATTTACTGCAAAAAGCGTTTGAGGAAACAGACGCGAGCATTGACGCGCTGAAACCGAAGCAATATTGCGAAAATATTGCCGTCAACGGCATTGTTTCGCAAAGCGCGGCACAGGCGGCGCAGGAGAAAATTGCGTTCACGGCGCAGCTTGATATTCCAAAAACCTTGCCGGTGAGCGATTTTGAATTTTCTATTGTGGTATCAAATTTGCTCGAAAATGCGCTTCATGCCGCCGCAAAAGTGGAAAATCCGGCGCAGCGACATGTTGAAATTCATGCGCATCGCACCAAAAATCGTTTGATTTTAGAGGTTTCCAACAGTTTTACGGGAACACTTCACTTTTTGCCCAACTCCACACTTCCCCAATCGTCCGGCGGTGACGGACACGGTTACGGAATGCGCAGTATTCTCGCTTTTGCACAAAAATATGATGCAATTTTTGATTATTCCGCCGAAGACAATTGCTTTTTTGCGCGCCTGCTTCTGAATGGATTTTGATTGCCATAACGAGAAAGGATTCTTATTTGTCTACTTTATATGTCGCCGATTCAGACGGCACATTTTGCCGCAGAATGTGAGTAAATATGCAGGATTTTTCCATCGCCGCGCCACTTTTGGCGTGGTTTGATAAAAACAAACGCGTGCTGCCGTTTCGCACAATCTCCACGCCGTACCGTGTTTGGGTGAGCGAAATTATGTTGCAGCAAACACGCGTGAGCGCCGCTCTGCCTTATTTTGAGCGGTTTATGGCGGCGCTGCCGACCATTGCCGATCTTGCCGCATGTGAACCGGAACAACTGCAAAAATTGTGGGAGGGACTTGGCTATTACAGCCGTGTGCGCAATTTGCAAAAGGCGGCACAAATTGTATTGCGCGATTACGGCGGCGAACTGCCTGCCGATTTTGACGCGCTGCAAACATTGCCCGGCATCGGCACATACACCGCCGGCGCAATTGCGTCCATCTGCTTTGATTTGCCTGTGGTGGCTGTGGACGGAAACGTGCTGCGTGTGTTTGCGCGGCTGCTGAACTGCACGGGCAATGTGCTGCATCCGGACGTCAAAAAAGAGCTTTCTGCCGCCGTGCAAGAAGCACAACCAATTGCGCGGTGTGGAGATTATAACGAAGCGCTGATGGAATTGGGCGCGCTTGTTTGTGTGCCGAACACCGCGCCGCTGTGCGATGCGTGTCCGCTGTCGGCACTGTGCCGTGCGCGAAAAGCCGGTGTGCAAAGCACCTTGCCGCACAAAACGCCGCTGCGTCCACGCAAACAGCTTGATTACACGGTGGCGCTCGTGTTGCAGCATGATACTGTTTTATTGCAGCAGCGTCCGCAAAGCGGTTTATTGGCGGGGTTGTGGCAACCGCTTTTGCTGACGGGTACGCTAAGCGCCGATGAAACCGTTGCGGAGCTGGAAAAACTTGGAATCTTGTGTACCGTACGCACTGCCGCGCCTGCCGCAAAGCATATTTTTACACATCTTGAGTGGAGAATGACGGGGTATCTGTGCGATGCCGCGCCGTTTATTTTGCCAAACGGATTTGTGTTTGCATCGCAGCGTGATATTGAAAATGTGTATACGATACCGAATGCGTTTAAAGTTTATAAAAAGGAACTGGAAAAGCTCTTGTAAACAATCGCAAAAACGGATATAATAATAAATAAGAATAAAGAACGGGGGCATTCAAAATGGGTTTACTGTTACAGGCAAAGCTTGTAAAGGATGCCATTCGCTTTGCGCCAGCCGCCCTTGCCATGGGCAAAGCCGTGCATACGGAAAAAGAAATGAAAAAGCGAATCAACGCTGCGTTGCATCCGCAAACACGAAAGGACACGATTACTATGAAAAAATCTACTTTTGCCGCTGTTATCGTATTTTTAAGCGCCATTGCCGGCGCACTCGGCGCTATTTATCTGTATCTGCGCCGCCGCGAAGCCGAGTTGGACGAGTATGAACAGCTTTTGTTCAGCGAAGATTTCAGCCATGAAGACGCCGAGGCAGAAGCAAAAGCCGCCGCGGACGCCGAAGTTTATGGCGATGATACCGCAACGGACGATATTTAAATCACTTTGTTTTATCCGCAAGCCGTGTATTATCGGTTTGCGGATATTTTCTGCGCAAAAAACGACTTCTTTTGCGAAAAAATTGGTTTATACGGTAAATTTTGTTGACATCGTTTGATTTTGTGCGTATACTTAAAGCAATAAAGCGAAAGAGTTTCTTTCGAACACATTAGGAGGTTTATTCATGAAAAACAAAAAAGGTTTTACACTCATTGAGTTGATTGTCGTTTTGGCAATTCTCGCAGTTATCGCCGCCATTGCAGTTCCGACCGCATTTGGTTCTATCGAAAAAGCACAGATTGCAGCAGACACCGCTACGGTTGACAGCATCAATAGCGCCATTCGCATGGAAGCTATCTTGGAAAAAGCAGACGCAGCAAATGTTGGCACAGCAACCGTTGCTCAGGCAATTGAACATGCCGATATGAGCAATTGGACAGCAACAGTCAAACCGCAACCGCAGCACAAAACTTCTAGCATTACATGGGTAGATGCCACGGATAAAACCATTGGACAGTTTACATATGCTTCCACCGGCAAGGATGTAAAAGCTACATGGGATGCTATGGTTAAAACCGCTCTTACCGGTAAAGCCGATACAGTCAATCTCAAGAAGACGACGACACCTTAATCTTTAGCTCTAATCATCACCGCGCATGGTAAAACGCCGTGCGCGGCTTTTTATTTGGACGGCTTTTTAATCGGCAAAACAATTGTCAAAATTGGTTGACTTTCTGTTTTTTGTCACTATACTGAAATCATAACCAATCAAAAAAATCGATATTTTGCCGCGAGGTGTGCAAATCACACCTGTAGGGAACGGCTTAATTGCATCGTTTATACCAATGTGCTGTAGGGAACGGTCTTGACCGTTCCGTTGGTTTAATCACAT
>JAVWRA010000011.1:0-29133 GCA_036635095.1 Ruthenibacterium sp.
GCATTATGTCACGCAAAAGCAAGATGTGGACGGCAACTCGTTCTACTATAATTTACCCGCGCGACAAGGAGATCAAATTATCGGCAACTTTGGCACAAGGCAGTTTTCGTATCAAGATGCTCTTTTGATACAAGAACATCTTTTTGACTACACCGGTTCCACGGATCAAACCGCCAAAACCATGCAGGTGCAGGCTTCCTATATTTCGCCTATTGCCTATCTGCCCTCCATTTTGGGGCTTGTTTTGGGACGGCTGATTGGACTGGGTGCCGTACAACTTGTACTGTTTGGACGGCTGTTTAACTTTTTATCCTATCTGTTTTTATGCTATTTCGGCATCAAGCTGATTCCCTGTCACAAGCAATTGCTGTGTACCGTTGCGCTGCTGCCGATGGCAATGCAGCAGGCAATCTCTTATTCCTATGACAATCTTGCCTTGGCACTGGTTATTTTTTGCATCGGTTATATCCTCTATCTGGCACTGGAAAAGCCTACTGTGTCCTTACTGGATCTTTTGATTTTGCTGCCGTGTGCCATCGGACTTGTGTATGCAAAAGGCATTTATTTTTTGGTTTTGTTTTTGTGCTTTACCATTCCAAACAACAAATTCAAAAAACCGCGTTTGGCGCTTGCCGGAAAAATAATTCTCTGTGTTTTGAGCGTACTCAGTTTTGTTGCTATTTATTCAATCGTACTGTTCGGTTCCGAAAATGTCAGCGGTGATAAATTTTCACTGAGTTTATTATTCACCGCACCCGGAGAAGCACTCTGGATGTTTTTGCAAACCTTAATCACGCAAGGCGATGTTTTATGTTACAATCTGGTGGGACAAAGCCTTGGCTGGCTTGATGTGCGTTTGTCCGGTCTTTATGTTTTGGCGTTTTCACTGTTGGTGCTTTACAGCACCATTCCCGCGCATGACAGTCCGCTTCTGCCCGCAAATGCGCGGCGTCTCTGCGGTGTAACGGCATTCGGCATTGGTTTTGCCGTACTTGCCGCTTCGCTGATGTGGACAACTTTTTCTTATTATGAAAAATACAATATGCTTTGGGGACTGCAAGGACGTTATTTTCTGCCCGCCCTGCCGCTTGCTATGCTCGCCATTCGCTGGAAGCATGTGAGCAATCAGGATTCCATCGGCAGCGGCGCACTTGGCGCGGCATTTGTGCTGAATTGCATGGTTGTGCTTTCATCTTTCTGTATTATTTTCACCCGCTAACGATTTTAAAAACGTAGCGGCGATTGTTCGAAACGGAGGGACGCTCTATCACCTACTGTTTTTTTTCGGCGCAGTATTTACCCACAGCCGGCGGTGTGGAATGGTACACCTTTCATCTTTGTAAATTGCTCTGTGCGCGCGGACACCATGCGATTGTGGTAACCACTGCGCTCAGCGGTCTGCCTGCGCAAGAAACAGACGAAAACGGCATCAAAATTTTTCGTCTGCCTGCGTGGCAATTGCTCGGCGGTCGGCTTCCGTTCACAAAATTGATGACGCAGCGCCGTTTGCAAACGCTGCTCACTCCCTGCCACATTGACCGTGTTATCGTGCAAACGCGGCTGTATGCTCTGTGTCTTTCGGGTATGCGCTTTGCCGCGCGGCATCATTTGCCCTTGATTACCATTGAACACGGCTCCGACTATGTTGGCGCATCGCATCCGCTTGTGCGTACACTGGAACATGCCTACGAAAATATTTTGATGTCCCGCGCAAAAAAGTTTTGCACACATTTTTACGCCGTATCGCAGGCTTCTGCCGATTGGCTGCGTCATTTTGGTGTGCAGAGCGAGGGTGTGCTGTACAATGCCATTGATGTGCCGCAACACCCGTTTGCTCCGCTGACGGAAAACCTGCGGCAAACACTCGGTCTTGCCGCCGATGTGCCGCTTGTCGCTTTTGTGGGGCGTCTCGTTGCCGAAAAAGGCGTTTTGCAGCTCATTACCGCAGTGCAAACAATCGCTGCGCAAACCGGTTTGCATCTTGTGATTGTGGGCGATGGACCGCTGTTGCCGCGCCTGCGGCAAACGCCGAATGCTGCCGTGCATCTGCTTGGAAAAATAAAACAAAATGATGTTCTTTCTGTGTTGCGGCAATGTGATTTATTCTGTTTGCCCTCCGATGCGGAAGGATTCCCCACCAGTGTGCTTGAAGCCGCTTTATGTCGGTGTTACGTGATTACTTCACCTTATGGCGGTGCAAAAGAACTGATTTGTTCGCCCGATTACGGCATGGTTCTGCCGGACAACAGCGTTGCCGCGCTTTGTGACGGTCTGCAATTTGCGCTTGCGCATCCCGCACAGTGCAAAAAAGCGACAGAAAGTGCCTATCAACGTTTGCAGACGCATTTCACATGGAACGCCACCTGTGATGCTTTGCAAAAGATTTTACAATAAAAAAAGCCAAAAACAAAACAGCCGCTTTGGTAAGCGACTGTCATCTGTTTTTGGAACTGTGGTATCTTCGCAAGCGGCGGTGAACGGACGCGCAATGCCTTTGTAAAAAGGCTTACTCGTCGATTTCCACCATCACCTTTACGCCTTCGCGCACGGCGGCAGCGCGCATCACAACACGAATTGCTTTTGCAATCCGTCCCTGTTTGCCAATGACTCTGCCCATATCGCCCGCGGCAACATGGAGATGAAACACCACAGTACCTTCCTCGTTAGGCTCGTCAACCGTTACCTGGACGGCGTCCTTGTCTTCGACAAGTCCTTGTGCTACAGCTAATAATAGCTCTTGCATGATGCTACCTCCAGATTACAGAATGTTGTTCTTTTTCAGCAGAACACGAACAGTTTCGGTGGGTTGTGCGCCGGTTGCAATCCATTTTTTTGCTTTTTCGCCATCGATGCTGACAACAGCCGGATCTTGTGTCGGGTCATAATAACCTATTTCTTCGATGAAACGACCATCGCGCGGGAAGCGAGAATCAGCAACAACAACACGATAGAACGGTGCTTTTTTCGCGCCAAGGCGACGCAGTCTAATTTTAACAGCCATACTTCATTTACCTCCTATAAAAAATTCAGAATCTATCTATCATCAGGGATTTCCTGTTGAAAGCTTTTTAACGCATCATGCCGCCCATGCCGCCGCGTTTGCCGAACATCTTCGGATTCTTTTTGAACTGACGCATCATTTTATTCATCTGTTCAAACTGGCGCAGCAGCCGATTGACGTCTTCTACGCGTGTGCCGCTGCCGGCGGCGATGCGGCGTTTTCGTTTGGGATTGACAATCGCCGGTTTTGCGCGTTCTTCCGATGTCATACTTTGAATGATGGCTTTCATCAGCACAAATTCTTTGTCGCTTGCTTCCTGTGCGCCGTCATCCAATTTTCCGCCCATGCCCGGCAGCATGGCAAGCATTGCGCCGGCGCCGCCCATTTTTTTGATTTGTTCAAACTGATCGAGCATATCGTTCAAATCGAATTTATTTTCCATCATGCGTTTTGCGGACGCTTGCGACTTTTGCAAATCGGCGGAATCCTGCGCTTTTTCAATCAGCGTCAGCACATCGCCCATGCCGAGAATGCGCCCTGCCATACGCGCGGGGTGAAACACTTCTAAATCGTCCAGCTTTTCACCGACACCCGCGAATTTGATGGGTTTACCGGTGACGGCGCGTACAGAAAGCGCACTGCCGCCGCGCGTATCACCGTCAAGTTTTGTGAGAATTACGCCATCGATGCCTGTGCTGTCGGCAAAACTTTTCGCCACATTGACGGCGTCCTGTCCTGCCATTGCGTCAATCACCAACAGGGTTTCGTCTACCGACACTGCCTGTTTGATGCGGTCAAGCTCCGCCATCAGCTCGGCATCGACATGCAAACGACCGGCGGTATCGAGAATTACAATGTCGTTGCCATAATCTTTTGCGTGTGCAACGGCTTTTTTGGCAATCGCTTCCGGCTTTTCGTCTGCCAGTTTGAACACGGGCGCACCCGCCTGCTCTCCCACAATGCAGAGCTGCTCAATTGCCGCCGGACGGTAGATATCACACGCCACAAGCAGCGGACGATGCCCCTCTTTGATGAAATATTTGGCAAGCTTTGCGGTGTGCGTTGTTTTGCCCGCGCCCTGCAACCCGCACATCATCAGCACTGTCGGCGGTTTTGATTTGATGTGAATGCGCGCCGCTTCATTGCCGCCCATCAATTCCGTCATCTGGTCGTTGACGATTTTGATGACCTGCTGTGCGGGCGTTAGGCTGTCCATAACGGCGGCGCCCATGCTGCGCACGGTGACGTCTGCAATGAAGTCTTTCGCCACTTTATAGTTGACGTCTGCCTCCAGCAAAGCAATGCGCACTTCACGCATGGCTTCTTTGATGTCCTGCTCTGTCAGCTTGCCTTTACCGCGCAGTTTTTTAAATGCCGCCGAAAGTTTTTCGGCGAGTGATTCGAATGCCATGGCGCACACCTCCTTTGCTTTTCATCGGTTTAGTTTTTATCCAGTTCTTGAATGATTTTGAGCAGTGCCGTTGCGCTTGCCGTAATCTCACAAGACGGACGATAGTTTTTTTCGTTGTCATACAATATTTTACGGCACAGGCTTTCGATGCTTTCAAGCCCGCTGCACATCGCACGGTAGCGGCGCGCAAACCCGATTTTTTCTTCCAAATCAAGCACTGTGGCTTCCCCGCGCTTGATTGCATCGCGCACACCTTGCCGCGTAATGTCGAAATGGTCGGCAATTTCAGCCAGCGATAAATCGTCGTTGTAATACTGCTCCATCACTTCACGCTGTTTTTCAGTGAGTACCTCACCGTAAAAATCGAGCAAAAAGGATATTTCCAAATTCTTTGCCATGAAACAGCCTCCTCTTGCCTTGCATGTAAAGCGGACGGCTTTACACTCCTGCTGTATTATACCGAATTTGCACTGTAAAGTCAAGTGCTTTACACGAAAATGGAAACTTTTTTTGTTTTCGACATGAAAATGCTAAATACTGACTTCCAAACCGTGAAATATATAGTATAATAGAAGATATAGCGAACTGCCAATCAATTCGCAGCTCGCTATTGATGTATTGTTGAATGGAGGTGTTGCCGCAATGGAGATTCATAAAAGCTATTATGAAACGCTGTATACGCGTCCCGTGGTGACTTTGCCCGGTTATAGCGCGAAATATCAATTGCCCGGCACACTGTATGCCTATCTTGCGTTTGGCGGCGCAACCGGTTCTTCAAAAGATGCGCTTGCGGAAGGAATGTTGGCGCTTGCGGTTGAAAAAGGACTGCTCACGCAAGGACAAACCGTTGTGGAAGCATCCAGCGGCAGTTTTGGCGTTGCACTGGCAATTGCCTGTGCGCACAGCCATCACCCTCTTGTGCTTTGTATGCCTGCCACTGTGCCGGTAGAGCGGCAAGAGCTGCTTGCCAAATTCGGTGCTAAAATTGTGCTGTCGAACTATGTTTACGGTCGGCGCGGCGTTGAAAAGCGCGCGCAGGAAGCCGCGGAGCAGACCGGCGGATATTTTTTAAATTATTTTGACAATGACCTCAATGCCGAATTTCATCGGCGTATCACAGGGCCTGCCATTGTGAAAGCCACCGACGGACAGATTGACGCCATCATTGCTGGCGTCGGCAGCGGCGGCACCATTACCGGCATAGGCGAATATGTAAAGGCATGGCTGCCGGATGTGAAAATCATTGCGGTTGAGCCATATGAAAGCCAAGCAATCAGCGGCGGCGTTGTCGGCAAACACAGTATTCCGGGTCTTGGCGCAGGATTTGTGCCTGAAAATTACAATCCTTATATTGTAGACGCCGTGATGGCGGTGCCGAGCGGACACGCCAATACAGCGGCGCGTGAAGTGCTGCATACCGATGCGGTGCCGGCATCGCCGAGTTGCGGCGCTGTGCTGACCGCCGCGCGGCAATTGATGCAGGAGCATCCCGAAATGAGCCGCATTCTGTGTGTTTTTTCCGGAAAAACAGTATATGAATAAAAAAGGCGGCGATTTTTTACAATCGCCGCTTTTTCCTATTCGCATTTAGAACATGGTATCCGGCGCCACTTTTTCATAGGCGTCGCTGAACGTAACGGTCAAACCTGCCGCAATGGCGTTCAAATCGGCATCGACTTTTTTCACGATGTCATCACTCATCAAAGCGGTTAATTTTTGGTCAACATATGTGCTATCAATCGGCAGACGGCGTATGATATGATAACCATAGGTGGTTTCCACAATGTCGCTCACTTCGTTTTCGGCGAGTGCGAATGTGGCTTTTTCAAATTCAGGCACCATCTCGCCGGTGGTGAAATGATAACCGTCCGGACTTTCACCCGTGTCCTCATTATACTGCTCCATCAATGCGCTAAAATCTTCGCCGGCATCAATTTTCGCCTTGATTTCTTTTGCCTTGGCAAGCGCGGCGCTGTGGTCAACCGGCGCTACCGATGTGGACGCAGAACCGGAAACCGCTGCGGGCGCCTCGGGGAATTTCACAAGAATATGCTGTGCGTGTACATAGTTTTTCGCAACATCTGCGCGGATATCATCGCCATACACCTCGGTAAGCACCTTGCTGTGGAGAACGCTTTCCATGGTGAGGTCGTGATAGGTTTGCTCGGTATAATATTGTGATTCCAATGCTTTGGCAAACGCTTCCGGACCGCCCATTTGCTCTTTGACCGATGCAAGACCGTCCTCAATATTTTTAATTTCCGCTTCTGTCAGCGTAATTTTTTTGTCGGCGGCAAGTTTGTCAAAGGCGCTCAGCGACAACATATTCTGGCGCACATAATCCTTGAGTGCCACCGTTGCTTCTGCCGCTTCATCGCCTGTCCACAAGGTAGCATCGCCACCCGAAACACGATCGCGCATGGTGAGGTAATAATAACGGTATACGTCAAACGAAATGTCTTTGCCGTCCACGGTCATGATGGGGTCGGCATCTACTTTTTTACCGTCTACAAAAAGACCCGGTTCGTGCGCTTCCTTTGCGGGCGCGGCACTTGCGGAATCGGCAACTGTGCTTTCGGAAGTTGTTTCGGATGCGGGTTTTTTACCGCAGCTTGCCAATACACCAAGGCACAAGACAACAACGAGCATCACGCTCAGACGTTTTAAGAATTTTTTCATGGGTTCCTCCTGAATTTTGTTCTGCGCGGATTGCGCGCTTTTTTCATTATACAACGATTTTGTGTGTAAGTTATGGATATTTCAAAAAAAATTCAAAAAACACAAAAACAAAGTGGAAAACAGGTGTAAAATCAAGTATACTACTACTATATTATATAAAAAGGCGGCGGCAGAATGGATTATAACAAAGCGGCACTTGCGCTGCATCAGGCGCATCATGGCAAAATTGAAGTGACAAGCAAGGTGCCTGTCAAAACAAGAGATGATTTATCTACAGCATACACCCCCGGCGTGGCAGAACCGTGTCGAAAAATTGCGGCAGACAGCACCGAAGCTTATACGTATACGGCAAAAGGCAATCTGGTTGCCGTGGTGACAAACGGCACGGCGGTGCTTGGACTTGGCAATATCGGCGCTGCGGCGGCACTGCCCGTGATGGAAGGCAAAGCGATTTTATTCAAAGAATTTGGCGGCGTGGACGCGTTTCCCATCTGTCTTGACGCAAACGATCCCGAACAGGTCATTGCGGCGGTAAAAATGCTTGCCCCTACTTTCGGCGGCATCAATCTTGAAGATATTGCCTCCCCCGCCTGTTTTTACATCGAACAAACGCTTGAAAAAGAGCTGGATATTCCCGTGTTTCACGATGACCAACACGGCACCGCCATTGTGGTGACGGCGGCGCTGCTTGGCGCACTGCGCGTTGTCAAAAAAGAAATCGGCGCCATTCGCGTTGTTCTCAACGGCCCCGGTGCCGCCGGTACCGCCATCATCAAAATGCTGCTTGCCGCCGGCGTAAAAGACGTAATTGCCTGTGACGAAAACGGCATCTTATACAAAACGCGCGGCGTCGGCATTGTTGACCACAAAAAAGAGCTGTGTGAAATCACCAATCTTGGTGATTTACGCGGCACTTTGGCAGATGCCATACAAGGCGCCGATGTGTTTATCGGTGTGTCGGTCGGCGGCGCACTCAAGCCGGAAATGGCAAAAAGCATGGCAAAAGACGCCATTGTATTTGCCATGGCAAACCCTGCACCCGAAATTATGCCGGAGGACGCCTGTGCCGCCGGTGTGCGTGTGATGGGAACAGGCCGCAGTGATTATCCGAACCAAATCAACAATGTTTTGGCGTTTCCCGGCATCTTCAAAGGTGCGCTTTCCGTGCGCGCGCGCGACATCAACAGTGCCATGAAAGTGGCTGCGGCATACGCCATTGCCGACCTTGTGTCAGACGATGACCGCAACGAAGCATATATTATTCCGAGTGTGTTTGACCCGCGCGTGGCAGATGCCGTTGCGGCAGCCGTGGCAAACGCCGCACGAGAAACGGGCGTGGCGCGTTTATGAGAAACATCGCCGCAAAGGAAATCACAAATGCCGTTGCAGCGCTTTGTATCGAGGCGAATCTGCATCTTTCGCCCGACATGGACGCAGCGGTGCGCGGCGCATTTGCCGCAGAAACATGGCAGATTGCCAAAAAGACGCTCGGCACTTTATGCGAAAATTTAGACGTTGCAGGCAAAACAGGCTTGCCCATTTGTCAAGACACCGGCATGGCTTGTGTTTTTGCGGAAGTGGGACAGGACGTGCATATCGAGGGCGATTTTGAAGCCGCCATTCACGCCGGTGTGCGCAAAGGATATCTTGAGGGATATTTGCGAAAATCGGTGGTAAACGACCCGCTGCGCCGCGTCAACACCGGCGACAACACACCGGCTGTCATCACAACACGGCTTGTGGCGGGCGATAAACTGAAGCTGACGCTCGCACCGAAAGGCTTCGGCAGTGAAAACATGAGCCGACTTGCCATGCTGAAACCCAGTGACGGCGACGTTGGCGTCAAGGCGTTTGTACTGGAAACCGTGCGGCTTGCGGGTGCGAATCCGTGTCCGCCGATTGTGGTGGGCGTTGGCATCGGCGGCACGTTTGACCGTGTGGCACTGCTGGCAAAACAAGCGCTTTTACGTCCGGTGGACAGACGCAATCCCGACCCGTATTATGCGGCGATGGAAACCGAACTTCTCACCGGCATCAACGCACTCGGCATCGGACCGCAAGGTTTCGGCGGCAAAACAACGGCGCTCGGTGTGCAGATAGAAACCTTTCCGACGCATATTGCCGGACTGCCTGTGGCGGTGAATATCAGTTGTCATGTCACACGGCACAAGGAGGTTGTTTTGTAATGGAATATCAGATAAAAACACCGTTTACCGCCGAAAAAGCAGCCATGCTGCGCGCGGGCGACACCGTGCTGCTCTCCGGCACAATTTACACCGCGCGCGACGCGGCACACAAGCGCATTGTGCAGGCAATCGCCGCCGATGAGCCGCTGCCGTTTCCCCTGCAAGACGCCATGATTTATTATGCAGGGCCGGCGCCCGCAAAACCCGATGCCGTTCTCGGCTCCTGCGGGCCGACCACCAGTTACCGCATGGACGCCTACACGCCCACATTGTTGCAGCTCGGTTTGCGCGGCATGATTGGCAAAGGCATGGTGGGCAATGCCGTAAGAGATGCCGCACACGCGGCGGACGCTGTGTATTTTGCAGCGACGGGCGGTGCCGGCGCGCTGATTGCAAACTGCGTTACAACGGCAGAAATCGTCTGTTATGCCGACCTTGGCAGCGAAGCTGTGCGCCGCTTAACCGTGCGCGATTTTCCGCTCACGGTTGTGCTTGACACGGCTGGCGGAAACCTTTATGAAAGCGGACCGCAAAAATATTTGGAATCTTTTTCAAAAAAGGATTGACAAAGCGTCGCAAAAGTTGTTTAATGAATGAAACCGATGAAGCGGAGATAAAACGGCAAGCGCATCCACAGAGAGCCTTTGTTGCTGAGAATAAGGCGAATAGCGGAGCCGGCAAATGGACCGTTGAGGGCAAAATGAAAGGCGTTTCGCTGAGTATCTTTTGACGCGCGCTCGCGTTACAGAGCTGAAAATGTGATTGCATTTTCGTTGAGGGGCCGTTTTACGGCAATCAAGGTGGTACCGCAGACATTGTATTTTACAGCGTCTGTCCTTGTTTTACGACAGGGGCAGGCGTTTTTTCGTTTGCCCGAACAGCCGAACAGAAAGAAGGAAAAAAAAATGAAAAAAACCACACACGTTCTTTTGGCACTTGTTTTGACATTCGCTTTGCTCACAGGCTGCGGCGGTGCGCCGGCGAAGCCTGCGGCTTCCGCCGCACCCGCCGCAGAGGAAAAAGCCGTCAAAGTCGGTCTTTTGCAGCTTGTACAGCATCCGTCACTCGACGAAATTGCCGCGGCAATCGAAGCACAGCTCAATACAAAAGCCGCCGAAAACGGCATGACGCTTACCATTGATTTTCAAAACGCCAACAACGATTTGACCACCATTGACACCATTTGCCGTCAGTTTATTGCCGACGAAGTCGATGTCATCATCGCCATTGCAACACCGGCGGCACAAGGTGCGGCAACTGCCATCGAAGGCACCGACATTCCTGTTGTGTTCAGCGCCGTCACCGACCCTGTCGCCGCAGAGCTTGTCGATTCGTTTGACGCGCCGGGCGGCAATATTACAGGCACTTCAGACGCGATTGCGGTGGACAAAATTTTTGCGCTCGCGGCAGAGCTGACACCGGACGTGAAAACATTCGGTCTGATTTACAATACAAGCGAAGTGAACAGCGCATCGACGATTGAAAGCGCAAAAGCCTATCTTGCCGGTCAAAATATTGCTTGCGTTGAAAGCCCCGTCACAGCACCGGGCGAAGTGCAGATGGCTGCGCAGAATTTGCTCTCGCAATGTGACGCGATTTTTGTGCCGATTGACAACACGGTTGCACAGGCGATGACCGTGCTTGCCGATGAAGCCATCAAAGCCAAAAAGCCGGTATATACGGCGGCAGATTCGCTGGTACATGATGGCGGACTTGCCACGGTCGGCGTCAATTACACCGCGCTCGGCACACAGACTGCCGACATGGCAATGCGCATTTTGCAGGGCGAAAAAGCGGGAGAAATGCCGGTTGCCGTGCTGAGCGACAACGCCGTTGTCGTCAATGCCGAAACAGCCGCCGCCATTGGCGTCAATGTTGATAAATACGCCAAAACGGAGGGTGCCGCATGAGTCTGCTCGTCTTACAAGGCGCGCTGGAACAGGGACTGATTTACACCTTTGTCGCGCTCGGACTGTATCTTTCGTATCGCACACTCGATATTGCCGACTTGACAACCGACGGCACTTTTGCGCTCGGCGCGGCTTGCAGTGCCATCTTCACCACAATGGGGCATCCGATTTTCGGTGTTTTTGCGGCGATGCTTGCAGGCGCGGCAGCAGGCGGTGTCACGGCACTGTTGCAGACAAAACTGCGCGTGTTGCCCATTCTGGCGGGCATCATCACCATGACGGCGCTCTACTCGGTCAACCTTATGGTTATGGGCAACAAATCAAACCTACCCATGCGTAAAAATGAGAATATCTTTACAATGGCAGAGAGCGTTTTCGGCGCACAGTACGGCAAGCTCATCACCATTGCGCTGATTTTATTTGTGATTGTTGTGCTTTTGATTTTGTTTTTGCGCACACAGCTCGGTCTCAGCCTACGTGCAACCGGCGACAACCGCGACATGGTTGCGGCATCTTCCATCAACCCCGCCGTGACAACCACACTCGGACTTTGCATGGCGAACGCGCTTGTGGCGCTGTCCGGCGCACTGCTCGCACAATATCAGAAATTTGCAGACGTCAGCCTTGGTACAGGCATGGTGGTTATCGGACTTGCAGGACTGATTATCGGCGAAGTTTTGCTTGTACGCGGCGGACGCGCCAGCATTTTTCGCGGCATTTTAGCGGCGATTGTCGGCTCTGTTCTCTATCGCGGTTTGATGGCGGCGGCGCTGACTTCCAATGTCAATGCCAACAATTTAAAGCTGGTTTCCGCCCTCATTGTGGCGGTGGCAATTTCGTATCCGGCAATCCGTGAAAAAATAGAGTTTCACAAGCTCCGAAAGGAGAGTGCGAAAAATGCTTGAGATTAAAAATATTTCAAAAACGTTTCATCCCGGCACGGCAAGCGCAAAAAAAGCGCTCGAAAATTTTTCGCTCACTGTGGCGGACGGCGATTTCATCACACTCATCGGCGGCAACGGCGCCGGAAAATCCACTTTGTTCAACGCCATTGCCGGCGGCTTTTATGTCGATTGCGGACATATTGTGCTGAATGACATCGATGTGACCTTTTTGCCGGAATACCGCCGTGCGCATCTCATCGGACGCATGTTGCAAGACCCGCTCAAAGGCACCGCACCGCACATGACAATCGAAGAAAATTTAGCGCTCGCTTATCTGCGCAGCGTACGGCACCCATTTGCCACACTGACCAAAAAAGACCGCAGCATGTTCAAAGAAAAGCTTGCGGCGCTCGGACTTGGACTTGAAACACGGATGCAAAGTCCCGTCGGCTTGCTTTCGGGCGGTCAGCGGCAGGCGCTGACGCTTTTGATGGCAACGCTTTGCCCGCCGAAACTCTTGCTTCTTGATGAACACACCGCCGCACTTGACCCTGCCACGGCGGAAAAAGTTCTCGCATTGACGAAAAAAATCGTAGAAGAAGAACATTTGACCTGTATGATGATTACGCACAATATCACTTCTGCCCTCAAGTTTGGCAACCGCACTTTGATGCTGAACGACGGACATATTGCGTTTTCACTCGAGGGTGCGGCGCGCAAAGATATGACTGTTGACGCGCTGCTTGCACAGTTTAAAGCACAGACCGGCACGGCGCTTGACAATGACCGCATTTTACTGGAAGAAAAATAAATTGCAAAACAAAACCGGCAGAGATTAATCTCTGCCGGTTTTGCTTATTTTTTTGCTGCAATCGCAAGAATGCGGTCAAATTTTTCCATGATGACCGGCCACTGATAATGCGCGTCAATATAGGCGCGTGCATTTTCGCACATCTGCGCATATTCTTGCGGATGCGTCAGCATATAATCGAGACAGCCTGAAAATTCGCCGTAATTTTGATAATACAATCCGCCGTTGCTTTTGGTGCAA
This sequence comes from Ruthenibacterium sp., assembly GCA_036635095.1. Taxonomy (GTDB): domain Bacteria; phylum Bacillota; class Clostridia; order Oscillospirales; family Ruminococcaceae; genus Ruthenibacterium. The sequence goes on from JAVWRA010000011.1 coordinate 13,123, forward strand.
TGCCCCTTGAGTACGCTGCAAATGCCATTGACAATCACCGGAATTTTCAGCGTCATCGCCTCCAACACGGAGATGGAAAGGCTTTCATAGCGTGAGGGCAAAATGAGCGCTTTTGCACCGGCAATGCCGTCAAATTTATCGGCATCGCTGACAAAACCAAGGCTGATGATGTCCTCACTTTGCGGCACGGCACACACTTCTTTGCCCATCAACACCAGCTTGACCTTGTTTTGATGCTGCTTTTTGTATTCCAGAAAGTAGCGGAACAGACGCGGACAGTCTTTGCCCTCATCAATGCGGCCCACATAGATAAAATAATCGTCTGTGATGCCGAATTTTTCGCGGAACGCTTCCGGATGCACACTCTGCGGCACTTCGACGCCGACACCCATCACATCGCATGGAATTTCCTGCGTATGAAAAAGATTTTGCACAAGATTTTTTTCTTCTTCTGTCAAAAACACATAGGCGCGCGGCGCTTTGAAAATCGGTTCATACATTTTAAAGTGAATGAACGGTTCCTCATGTGCCGTCGGAATAAACACAGCCTTATCTTTCACAATCGGCATTGTACGCACTGCCGGCCAGTAAAGATACGTTACAACGATAAACACATCATAATCCTGCGCATGTGTCATGACATATTTGAGCAAGGAGGGACTGAACGGGCCCATTTTATCCATCCAATAATTGGATTGTGCCGCCGTGACATACGGATTGTTGTTCATCTCGCGGTCAATCGCCTGAAAGGTGCGCGCGTCTCGCGGCGCATCGACCGGAAAACGCCGCACTGTGACGCCATGGATGGTTTCCACGCCTGCCGGATAATAATTTTCCCATGTGGTATAATCGAGCGCACAGGTTGTGATGGCGTCCACATCATAATTTTGGGTCAATTTTTCAGCGATTTGACGCGAATATAATTCGGAACCGCCGTTTACTTCCAGTCCGTAACGCTGGTTGATGATTGCTATTTTAAGCCGCATTATTTTTTGCCCTCCAAAAACGCATTCATATTTTCCATGAACTGCGCCCGAATGGTTTCGTATGAAAAATCTTGCAGCCGCACATTTTGCGCTTGTACAATCTCTGTGCGCAGTGCTGTGTCACGCATCAATCTGTCGATTGCGCCTGCAACAAGCATCGGGTTTTTGTCTTGCAGCAACAAGCCGGTTCCGCCGAGCGTCTGTGGCACCGCCGTGCTTGCGTATGCGATAATCGGCACCGCAAAATACATCGCCTCCACAAGCGGCACACAAAATCCCTCGTGTTCGCTCATGCAGAGATACACGTCTGCCAAATGATAATAGGTTACGATATCGCGGAACGGCACACTGCCTGTGAACACAACCTGCTCTGCAATGCCAAGCTTTTTGGCATATGCGGTGAGCTGGCGAAAATATAATTCGCCCGGCGCATAATTGCCTGCCAAAAACAGACGGCTGTTTGCGTTATAGTATTTTTGATAGCAGGCAAAAGACGCCAAAATATCCTCTACTTTTTTGTTGGACGCTATGCGGCCTGTATAGAGAACATTTATTGTGGTATCGCTATATTTTTGCAAGAGATGCGGCGTGAAATCCTGTGCATAATCCGCAAACGGAATCAAAATCGGCAAAACGTCAATCGGACAGGTATACCCCATTGCGCGCAAATCATCGCGGTTGAACGCAGAATCTGCCATGCAGTAATCCACATACGGCGCAAGCGCTTTGATTTGTTGCAGCGATTCCTTTTGCACGGCATACAGCACGGCATTGTTCTTATAAAAATAGCGCGGAGGCGTTGTGTTGTGATAAACAACCACCTTGCGGCACGGCAAATTTGCAAATGTATGCGTCAGCGGCGTACCGGTAGACAGATGATAAATCGCCACATCATCGGCTTTGAGCTGCGGCATTTCTGCCAGCGGAATTGCGTCTGAACGCTTGAGCGGCGGCAAAATATGCTCGCCGTAAATTCGGCTGTAAAAACCCATCTGAATGAGAACGTCCCGCATGGCGATGGCATCGTTGCTGACGGCGTCGCCGTAAGCGATGGTAGAAATCAATTGTATAATTCGCATGGGTCGCTCCTTTTACATTATTGCGAAACTGTTTTGCCGTCCAGCACCGCCACACGCGCGCTGAGCGCAGCAAGCTCTTGTTTGAGTTGTTCGTTTTCTGCCTGCAATGCGTTGACCTCTTTTGCAAGCTCGTTTTTCACCGTATATTTGAGGTCGCCATAATCCACGCTATGCTCGTCTACCGTATGCTCCTCAAGGTAGGTGTTGAGCATATTGAGGTTCGTGACGACACGCGCGTTGAAGCCGTTTTGCGCAATCACAATCGGCATGATATAAAAACGCATACATTTGCGCATCGTTTTTTTGAACGCCGTCATGATTTTACCCAAAAAACCGCCGCGTGAGCTGATGGGAAGTTCCGGCTGAACATTCCATGTTTGGTTGATGTCATAAATATTTTCGTTGTACTTGATTTTATTGAAGCCGCTGGTTTCCCATTCCGCCTGTGCCACTTCATCAAAACCCGGCAAGCCGGTGAAATCTTTGGTTTTTGCCTCGGCGCGAATTTGCTCCATAATGGTTTCTATTTCAATTTTAGACATTGTATCAATCCTTTCTCAATGTGCTTGTGCCGTTATCCATGCCGTACAAGCGGCGGAAAGTGCCGCGACGGCCGCAGTCGCATCTGCCTGTGTCTCCCCTTTTGCCGTCACATAAATTTTCAGCTTCGGCTCTGTGCCGGACGGGCGCATCAACAACTGACAGCCCTGCGCCAATGTGAAACAAAGCACATTGCTTTTCGGCAGTCCCGTGTCGTCTTTTTGATAATCCGTCATTGACGATACCGCGCGCCCCGCAAACTGTTTCGGCGGTGCTGTGCGCAGCGCGTCAAGCAGCGTCTGCATGGCTTTCATGCCGGCAGACCCTTCAAAAGCAAACGTCAGCAATTTGTTTTTATAATAGCCGTACTCCTGATAAAGCGCGTCCAAAACATCAAGCAAATTTTTGCCCTGTGCCTTATAATGCGCCGCCATTTCGCAAATCAGCATTGTGGCATTCACGGCGTCCTTGTCGCGCACATAAGCGCCCGACAGATAGCCGTAGCTTTCTTCAAAGCCGAAAATAAAGCGCTCCGCCTGTCCCTCTGCTTCCAAAATGCCGATTTGCTCGCCGATGAATTTGAAGCCTGTGAGCATATTGCGCATTGTTACGCCATATTTTTCTGCAACCTGCACTGCCATTTCACTGCTGACAATGCTTTTGACCGCCACCGGATTTTGCGGCATGGTGCCGTTTTTTTTGCGGCTTTTGCAGATGAAATCAAAGAGCATTACACCCATTTCATTGCCGCTGATGAGTATTGCTTTTCCGTTTTTGTCGAGTGCGGCAACGCCGACACGGTCGCAGTCCGGATCGGTTGCGAGGGCAAAATCGGCACCGGTTTTCTGGCACAGTGCCACGGCAAGGCACATTGCTTCTTCAATTTCGGGATTGGGATATGGGCAGGTTGTAAAATCGCCATCCGGCAGCTCTTGCTGTGGCACCACATCTACCGTGATATTGCCCAGCACATCGAGTATATGGCGCACCGGCACATTGCCTGCGCCATGGAGCGGCGTGTACACCAAATGCAGCGGCACGGCAGGTTTTTCAAGGCTTTGCGCCAACACCGCCGCATAGTATGCCTGCATGGTATCCTCGCCAATCATCCGGATATTTCCGGCGGCTGCATTTGTATCGAAATCTGCCGTATTTTCGGCAAAATCCGGTTCTGCCTTGATTCGTTTCTGCACTTTTTCCGCGACGTCAAGTGTAATTTGACAGCCGTCTGCACCATAGACTTTATAACCGTTGTATTTTGCGGGATTGTGGCTGGCCGTAATCACAACGCCGCCGCTGCATTGCAAATAACGCACCGCAAACGAGAGCATCGGCGTTGGCATTAAGGTTGGAAACAGATAAACCTGCACACCTGCCGCCGCAAGTTCTGCCGCTGTCACACGCGCAAAAACGTCGGATTGGTGGCGGCTGTCGTAGGCGATGGCGCAGGATGGTGTTTTGAAATCCGCTTTCAAATACGCCGCCAAACCGCGCGTGGCTTTTGCCACGGTATAACAATTCATGCGATTGCTGCCGGCGCCGAGTACGCCGCGCAGACCGCCTGTTCCAAACTCCAAATCGCGATAAAACCGGTCCTCGATTGCGGCGGCATCTTGCTGACACGCAGCAAGTTCTGCGGCGGTTTTTGCGTCAAGCGCGGGATATTGCATCCATGTTTGATAGCGCTGTACTGCGTCCATTTACTGTTCTCCCTCTGCATCCATTCGTTTGAGTTCCGTCAGGCGGTCAAGCACCTGCTTGCCAATGGCACTGGGCGAAAAATCCATACGAATCGTATTTTTTCCGTTATTGGCAATTTTGTGATAGTATTCTTTATCTTCTACCAGATGACGCATTTTTTCCGCTGCATCGTCCAAATCCGGTTCTGCCCAATGATATCCTTTTTTATAGGGGCCGTAATCTTTGTCTATTTCAACAATTTTACAGGCAACGGGGCAGCAATTGTCCTCTTTCATATACACTTTGTTGCCGCTCCAATCTGTGAGAACCGCGGGTTTTCCCCAGTACATCGCCTCGGCAGGGCCAAGCCCGAATCCCTCGCTGCGATGCAGTGAAACAAACGCATCGCACAGACAAATCAGCGCGTTGAGCCGTTCTTTGGTACTGGTTTCCACCAGAATATGAATATTTTCATGCGGCGCAAGACGTGCAAGCAGCGCATCATCGCCGTCCCAATCCGCCGGTGCGTTGACTTTGAGCAGCAAATGCACCGCCGCATTGTTTTCAAATGCTTTCAAAAACGCGTCCACCGCGCCTTGCGGGTTTTTCCGCGCCGAAAAGCTGCGTACATCATACATCATCAAAAAGAGAAAAACATCGTCCGGCAGACCGAAATCCGCACGAATCAAACCCTCCTCCGCCGTTTGCGTAATGCAGCACGGAATGGTTCTGACCGGTTTTTGCGTAATTCTGCGCACGGAATCGGTGGTGAAATCGCTTGCTGTCCAAATTTCATCGACAAACTGCAACGATTCCTGCCATGCGGGCGGAAATTCCGGCAATTCCCAATACCAAAAGCCGATATTATACCGATTTTGCATGGCTTCCGGCGCGACATCTGCCGCAAATGCCGCAAAACCGTCGGCGTTAATCATGATAAGGTTCGTGTTATATAAAAATTGGTTTGAGATTTTTGCGTCCCACGTATGATTTTGATACGTATGCTCCGTTGCGCCATGATAATCCACAATGGTGAACGGCACATTGCCTGCCTGCAAGGTTTCCGCAAGCAGACGCGTTGCTTCGCCAAGCCCGAAATCGCCTTGAATAAAGCCGCATAAATTGATGCCCGCGGGATATTGCGGCGCATTTTGCTGCTTTTTTTGTCCCATCATCCGCAGCGTTTTGTGCTTCACACGATACGGCAGGCTGCGCTGCAAGACATCTTGTTCTGTATTATTTTTTTGATATGCCGCCAGTTTTTCTTTCAGCAAGGCAGTGTCACACGCACGTAAATCGGCTTCTTTCGCGCCGTAATCCAAAAACCACTGCACCAACGCTTCCCTGTCTGCCCCAAACGGCGCCGGCATTTGCTTTTGCAAATCGGCGCGCTGGCTGTAAAACGCCCATAAAACATATGGCACCGGCACAGCATGGGTGTCACCTGTCAGTGCGCTTTCCTCCGCGAAAAAGGCAGGGTGTGCAAACGGATTGCCGGCGCATTTTTCGCGCAGACGATACGACACACCATAGCAGTCGCGCAGCAAATCAAACAGCGGCATTCCGTTTTCAAACTGCGCAAAACGATACGGCAGAAGCGCTGTCTCTTGCATCGTGCATTGCAGTACGCGCGGTGAAAACGGCGACAATGTGCAGCCGAACCATGGCGCATAGAGCGTAAAATTGCGTACAAAATCTCGCTGTATCGCAGAAATTCCGCGTTGCAGCAAAACAGTGCCTTGTGCGGGCATTCCCTCATTGAACAGCCATGTAAATTTTTTGCAGCACCATGTCAAAAATCTTATGGTGGCATTGCCGGCGCCGAATGCAAGAAAATGTGACGCCAATACTTTGTTTTTTTCCAGTGTAAACACAACCGACGGTTCCGACGGCTGCACACACGCCGCCACGCCGGCAATTTCGTTGACGTCCGGCGCCAAAAAGCGTCCGAGCGAAAACGTCGCCTGCGGATGAATTAAAAGCGCATCGCCGCCTTTTTGCACACAGAGTTTCGACAAAATCAACCCGCAGCGCAGACGAAATTCTTCGAGCGGAAAGAAAAACGCCTCATCGTAAAACTCAGTTTCAAACAGGCTTTGCGCCCGCACAATCTGTATATCAAGCTCCTGCGCAAGCACGTCCTGTTCTTGTGCATCCAACACGCAGAGAATCCGCTGCGCCTGTGTAAACTGTTTTTTTGCAGCGACAAGTACGTCGCGCGCTTGCGCCATCTCTGCAACGGTTGCGACCGTGATGATTGTTGAGTGCATCAGTTATGCTCCTTTTGTACATGCTTACGCCAGTAATGAAGCGTTTCGACCAAAGTTTTTTCAAGCGGAATGTTCGCCTGCCAACCGGTAGCCGTGTGCAGTTTGGTGATGTCCGCGCGTATCTCCGGCACATCGACCGGACGCAGCTTTGCAGCATCAACCTCTACGGTAATTTTTTTGGTAGAAAGTGCGATAATACGATTTAAAATCTCCTGTATTGCAATCGCTTCACCTCTGCCGACATTGTAGGTTTCGCCCGCAACACCTTTTTCCGCCAACAGTTCATATGCGCACACAACATCACGCACATCGGTAAAATCACGTTTTGCCGACAAATTTCCAACTTTGAGAACGGCTTCTCTGTAATCTGCTTCGATTTCAGCCACCTGCTTGCAAAAATCGGCAACGACAAAAGTGGGTGTCTGATTGGGGCCGATATGATTGAACGAGCGCGTGGAGATAATGTCCATGCCATAGGCGGCAGCATACAAACGCCCGATTTGATTTTGCGTATTCTTCGTTACAGCGTATAAATTAGCCGGACGCGGCAATGTATCTTCACGCACCGGAATTTCGTCCGGCAGCACGGCGCCATATTCCTCGCCGGAGCCAATCAAAAGAATGCGCGGCGCCAAATGCGCCGTGCGTATCGCATCCAGCAGATGCAGCGTTCCCTTGATATTGATGTCCACCGTCAATGCCGGATTTTTCCACGACAGCGCCACACTGCTTTGTGCCGCAAGGTGAAAAATAACGTCCGGACGCAATTCTGACAGCAATGTGACAATCTGTGCCGGCTGCAAAATGTCGAGGTCATACACCGCTGCATTTTGTATGGCTACTTTTTCCTGCGACATTTTTGTAACGCAAACAGACCATTTTCCACTCTCGTTCAAATGGTCTGCCAAATAACTGCCTACAAAACCGGCAGCGCCGATTATCAGCGCTTTTTTGGGTTTTTGAAATGCAGCATCATTCATGTGCAATGCGTTCCGCATCCGCTTTCGCCATACGGCTGACAAGCGCATTGAAGTCAATCTCACGCTTCCAACCGAGTTTTGTTTCTGCCTTTGTCGGGTCGCCAAGCAGCAGCTCCACTTCCGCCGGACGGAAGAACTGCGCATTGACTTTAACCACCGTTTTTCCGTTTGCCTCATTCACGGCGTATTCGTCTTTGCCTGTGCCGTGCCATGTGAGCTGCATGCCAAGCGCGTGAAATGCGGCGTTTACAAATTCGCGTACGGTGCGAGTTTCTCCCGTAGCAACGACATAATCGTCCGGTTTGTCCTGTTGCAGCATCAACCACATGGCATACACATAGTCTTTGCTGTGTCCCCAATCGCGCTTTGAATCCATATTGCCAAGCTCCACAAATTCCTGTTTGCCGGCGGCGATACGCGCGGCGGCATCGGTGATTTTGCGTGTGACAAATTCTTTGCCGCGGCGCTCGGATTCATGATTGAACAAAATGCCGCTGCATGCGTACATATCATAGCTTTCGCGGTAGTTTTTGGTAATCCAATGTCCGTATAATTTGGCAACGCCATACGGACTGCGCGGATAAAACGGTGTTGTTTCCTTTTGCGGAACTTCCTGCACAAGCCCAAACATTTCACTCGTGGACGCCTGATAAAAGCGGCAGGACGGCTTTGTCATACGGATGGCTTCCAGCATATTCGTCACGCCGATGGCGTTGATGTCCGCCGTGGCAATCGGCTGTTCCCAGCTTGTTGCCACAAAACTTTGTGCCGCAAGATTGTACACCTCGTCTGCATCGCTTGTGTGCATGGCATTGACAAGCGAAACGAGGTCTGTCATATCCGCATAAATCAAATGCAGGTGCTTTTCGCCGACCAAATGCTCAATATTGCCGTAATCGAGTTTTGCTTTGCGGCGCATCACACCGTACACTTCGTAGTTTTTTGAAAGCAAAAGCTCTGCCAGATACGATCCGTCCTGACCGGTAATGCCTGTAATTAACGCCTTTTTCATGTGTTCAAATCCTCCAAAACGGTTTTTATAAATATTGCGTTGCGCCTTGTGCGCGCAGTTTTTCGACTATTTTTTTCACGTCCTGCGTATTGTCTTTGTCGCAGACGAGCGTGACATCATCTGTTTCCACCACAATGAGATTTTGCACCCCTACTGCGGCAATCAAGCGATGTTCCGACATGAAAACGCTGTTTTCTGTGCCGATTTCAACCACATTTCCCTTGATGAAATTGCCCTTGCCATCCACCAGATTGATGCGCTCAAGCGACAGCCAACTACCCACATCATCCCATGCAAATGTGCCGGGAATGGTGTAGATGTTTTCGGCTTTTTCCATGATGCCGTAATCAATGGAAACACTCGGACACGCCGAAAACACATCATACACCGTCTGTTCATAGGACGCTGTACCAAACGCCTGCTTGATTTTTTCGGCACCGTCATAAATTTCGGGCAAAAATGTTTGCATGTTCTGCAAAATACTGGAAACTTTCCACACAAACATGCCGCTGTTCCACAGATATGTTCCCTCATCCAAATAGCGGCGCGCCGTGTCGATATCCGGTTTTTCAACGAAGCAATCCACTTGATATGCACCCGGCATTTCATCGCCGGTGTCTTGCTTGAATTTGATATATCCATACCCTGTTTCGGCGTATGTCGGCGTGATGCCGATGGTGACAAGCTGGTTGTCCTTTTCGGCAATGCGTGCCGCCAATTTCAAGTTGTCGGCAAATAAATGCTGATTTTTGATGATATGGTCAGACGGCACAATGCACATCACGGCATCGCCGTATTTTGCGCCAATCACCGCCGCGGCATACGCGGCACACGGCGCTGTGTTTTTTGCCATCGGCTCACATAAAATATTGTCTGCGGGCAAAAGCGGAAGCTGCTGCTGTACGATGTCGCGATAATTTTTGTTTGTAACGACAAAAATATCCTCCATCGCCACCACATTGAGCAAACGCTCCACGGTGAGCTGAATCATTGTTTTGCCGTCGCCTGTCAGCGAAAGAAATTGTTTTGGCAGATTGGCACGGCTTTTCGGCCAAAATCGCTCGCCTTTTCCGCCCGCCATAATCACTGCGGTATATTTCAAAATCAATCCACATCCTCTGCTATCTTATCGCATGTTCCTATTTACACAGTATAATATAATATGCCGCAAAAGTAAACCTTTCGCGGCATATGCCGCCCGCACTTGCCCTGCCGTTTTTTGCTTTGCCGATTGCGGTTATTTTCGGCTGATTTTCGGTCCCTGCGCCGTGTCTTCCACGGCAAAGCCTTTTTCGGCGAGTTCTGCACGAATTTCATCTGCGCGCGCCCAGTTTTTTGCAGCTTTTGCGGCAGTGCGTTCTTCCACCAATGCCAGAACATCCGCCGGTGTTTCGCTTGTTTCGCGATGCTGCACAATGCCGAGGACACCCGTCAACTCGTCAAAAACAGTCGCGGCAATTTCCAGCGCCGCCGGACTTGCATCTGCGCAGAGCGTGTTTACATCGCGCACAAAATCAAAAATAGCGGCAAGCGCCTCTACGGTGTTGAGGTCATCATCCATGGCAAGGCAAAATTTGCTTTTTGCCACAGCCGCTTTTTGTGCTAAAATTTCAGACGCACCACCGCCGTTTTGTACGGCAAACGCAAGATTTGCACGGCAGGTATACAGCCGTTCGAGCGCCGCTTTGCATGCTTCAAGCAGTTCTGCCGTGTAGTTGAGCGGGCTGCGATAATGCCCCGTGAGCATGAAGTAACGAATGGCTTCGTAGCCGTAAACGGCGCTGATTTCGCGCACTGTGAAGAAGTTGCCCGCGCTTTTGCTCATTTTATGACTGTCGATATTCAAAAACGCGTTGTGCATCCAATAATTGGAAAATGTGCAGCCGTTGGCGCATTCGCTTTGTGCGATTTCGTTTTCATGATGCGGAAAAATCAAATCCTCGCCGCCGGCATGAATGTCGATGGTTTTGCCAAGATGCTTGCGCGCCATGGCGCTGCATTCGATATGCCAGCCGGGACGACCGTTTCCATAGGGACTTTCCCAGTACGGTTCGCCGGGTTTGGCGGCTTTCCACACGGCAAAATCAGCGGGGTCTTCTTTCAAATCTTCCGCCAAGCTGCTTTTTAAATCGCGGTTGCCGCTCACGAGATCCTCAAGTACCAAATGCGACAATTTGCCATATCCCTCGAATTTTTTGGCACGGAAATACACGTCCCCGTTTTCGGCAATATAGCCGTATCCTTTTTCCAAAATGTCCGCTACAATGGACAAAATTTCGTCAATATGCTCGGTGGCGCGCGGATGTACCGTGGCGCGCTCGACACCAAGACCGTCCAAATCCGTAAAATATTCCGCCTCATACCGCCGCGCAACCTCCTGCATGGAAGTTCCCTCGGCAATGGCTTTTTGAATCAATTTATCATCGATATCCGTGATATTGGACACGAACAATACGCGGTTGCCGCGATATTCAAGATAGCGGCGTAAAACGTCAAATACCACTACAGGACGTGCATTACCGATGTGAATAAAATTATAGACGGTGGGGCCGCACACATAAATGCGGTAAACACCCTCCTCGATTGGCACAAGGTCTTGCTTGCAGCGGGTCATCGTATTAAAAATCTTCATTTTACTTCCTCCTGATGTGCTATTTTCAGCATATTTTCCGCGCCGAGCAAGATGCCCGCGCGCGCGGCAGTGAAATTGAGTGCGCCTTGCATATAGACCGTATACGGCGGACGCAGCGGCCCATCGGCAGACAGTTCAATCGTGCTGCCCATGGTAAACGAACCGGCCGCCATAATCACTTCGTCCTCATAGCCGGGCATTTCGCACGGCTCAGGCGACGCAAAACTATCAATCGGGCTGCCGGCCTGTACACCGCCACACAGTGCCACCATGCCGGCCGGACTGCCGGTTTCGACACTGGTGACAATGTCGTTTCGCTCGTCTTGGTAGGCCGGCGTGGCCGCATAGCCGAGCTGCTCAAACAGACAGGCCGTGTAAACACTGGCTTTGAGTGCCTCGCACACAACGCCCGGCGCATAGTAAAGTCCTAAGTAAAGCGCGCGTAAAACATCCATCGTACAGCCGATTTCATCGCCTGTGCCGGGCGCCGTCAGCCGGTCGGCACACAAGTCGACCAAATCGGCACGGCCTGCAATATACCCGCCTGTCGGCGCGATGCCGCCGCCCGGATTTTTAATCAAGCTGCCTGCCATGATGTCTGCGCCGCACTGTGTCGGCTCTTGTTTTTGCGTAAATTCTCCATAGCAATTGTCCACCATCACAATGATATCGGGGTTTGCCGCCTTTGCGGCTTTGCTGATGGCGCGAATGTCGGCAAGCGTCAATGCCGGACGTGCGGCATAGCCGCGACTGCGCTGAATATAACACATCTTCGCTGTTTTACAGTGCTGTGCAATGGTGTTGATATCGGGTTTTCCGTCTTGCAGCAGCGCCACTTCATCATATAAAATGCCGAAATCCCGCAAGCTTCCGCTCGCGTTTCCCGAAAGACCGATCACACTCTGCAAGGTATCATACGGTGTGCCGGCGGCGGCAAGTAAACAATCGCCCGGGCGCAACATTCCGAACAGCGCCACGGTTAAAGTATGGGTGCCGGACATGAAATTATGGCGAAACAACGCTTTTTCACTGCCGACTAAAGTAGCAAATACGGCTTCTATTTTTTCGCGACCGTCATCGCCGATGCCGTACCCTGTGGTGCCGACCAAATGATTGCCGCCCACATGATTGTCGGTAAACGCGCGCAGCATTTTGAGCTGGTTGTACTCCTTGATTGCATCCAGTGCCGCAAACGGCTCTGCACACAGCGCAAGTGCGGTTTTATCCGCCGCGCGCAGGGGTGCCGAAAAATTATAAAATTGTTCTATCATTGATTATTTCTCCAATATTTGAAATTCGCACATCGGTTTTGCGAGTGTAAAGCCAAGCTGTTCATAAAAACTGCGCAGCATCGGTGTACAGAGCAGATAAATTGTGCGGTTTTGCTGTGACGCACACAAGGCGCTCACAAGCGTTGTGGCATAGCCTTTGCCGCGATACGCCTTTTTTGTTGCGACAGCCGTCAGATAGGCGCTTTTTTCGCCGATGGCATAAAGACCTGCCGTTGCCATCGGCACACCGTCTTTTACAATGGCATACACTGCCGCTTCGCCACGGTTGACACGCAGACAGGTGTCGGCATACCACGCTTCCGGCGGCAGATGCGCAAGCAAATCGCTATGTGCAAGCGCCCAGTAATCGGGCTGTGTTTCCACCGGCGCACTGCACAAAATTTCCGCCGCACCGCTATGTTTCATCAGCAAACGCGGTGCGGGATTCCAGTGATAAAGCATCGTTTGATTCGCCTGCAATGTACGGATATGCGCAAAGTGCAAAAAGCTTTCCAGTTCCTCAATATCGCTTGCTGCACCGCACAATAATGCGCCATCGCCCAGTGTCATGAGCAGTGCTGTATCATCGACGGCATAAAAGCGGCAATCTTGCGATGTTAAGCCGTAACAACGCAGCGCCGATGCCATGCGCATCCCGATAAAATCGTCGCCTGCGAGCAAGTCGTTCGCCCACGGCAATGCTTTTTCTGTAATCTGTGCAATCATAAGGCATTCACAAGCGCTTTGTAATGATTGCCGCGCACTTCAAAGTTCGGATAGCTGTCAAACGATGCACATGCCGGAGAAAGCGACACAATATCGCCGTCTTTTGCTGTTTGGTATGCCAGTTTCACGGCTTCGTCCATGTCTGCCGCGCGCAAAATTTGCAAATGGCTTGCAGGAAAATCAGCATGTTCACGCACGGCGGCTTCTATTTTGTCCGCCGTTGCACCTGTTAAAATCAAAATTTTCACATGCGAGAGCAAGTCCGGCACCATCGGCGTAAAGCTGATGCCTTTGTCTGACCCGCCCGCGATGATGATGAGTTTTTGCCCAAACGCACGTAAACCGGCAATCACACGCGTGGGACTTGTGGCGATGGAATCGTTATACCACTGCACACCGTTCAATCTGCGCACCGGTTCAATTCGATGTTCCACGCCGGCAAAATGACGTGCCACTTTCGCCATTTTCGGCGGCGTTGTCAACGTCCATACGGCGCAAAATGCCGCAAGCATATTTTCGATATTGTGATCGCCGCGCAAGGCGATGTCGTCGCGATGCACAATTGGCGTAATGACGCCATTTTCCGCTATACAAAGCATGCCGTCATCGCGCAAAAAACCGCCATTCTCCACCGCCGAAAAACGTGTGAACCACTGCATTGTACCTTTGACGTCCGCCTGCATTCCGCGTGTGATTTCGTTGGCATATCCCAGCACCGCTTTGCACGGCGGTGTTTGGTATAACAAAATATTTCGTTTGGCATCGACATATTCCTGCATATCCTTGTGATGGTCAAGATGATTCGGCGACACATTTGTCACCACGGCAATGTCGGGAGAATGGCGCATACTGATGAGCTGAAAGCTTGAGAGTTCCACCACGGCAATATCGCTTGCCGCCATATACTCTGCCACCGGCAGCAACGCGCGCCCGAGATTGCCGCCGAGATGCACGGTGTAACCGCCGGCTTCAAGCATTTTGGCAATCAGCGTTGAGGTGGTTGTTTTGCCGTCAGAACCCGTGACTGCAACAATTTTGCACGGACAAAGCGTGAAAAAAAGCTCCATTTCGCTTGTCACCTCGGCACCTGCCGCTTTCGCCGCCTGCAATTCGGGCGTGAAATATTCAAAGCCGGGCGTACGCATCACCATGTCCTGCCCTTGCAGACCGGTTAAATAATCATCGCCGAGCGAAAAGGCAATGCCCAGCGTTTTCAGCGTATCGGCAAGCTTGCCAAACGCTGCCAAATTCGGTTTTTTATCGCACAGCGTAATCTGTGCGCCATGCTTTGCAAACAGTTCGATACAGGTTTGGTTCGTCACGCCTGTGCCGATGAACGCCACCTTTTTTCCCTGTAAATTCGTGTAAAAATCCGCAATTTTCTCCGTCATACTGCACCTCGTTTGCATACTCGTTTGCATAATTGTTATTATTATAGCATAGTTGCGCGCCTTTTAAAAGGGATTGTCCCACAAAAAACACGGCTTATCCGTATTTTCACTTTGCCGTAATTATTTCTTGTGTGCGTCTTGTTTTCATGGTAAAATATAGAATATATCTTGGGTGATTGAGGGAGGAAAGTATTTTGGCAAAAGAACTGATTGAGCTGTTTGGCAGCCACTTGTTTGACGATCGGTCTATGCGCGAAAGGTTGCCGCAAGGCGTGTATGAATCCTTGCGCGAAATACGCGATGAGGGCAAACCGTGGGACCCTGAAGTGGCAGATGTTGTGGCGGACGCCATGAAAAATTGGGCGATGGAGCTTGGCGCAACCCATTATACGCACTGGTTCAGTCCGATGACCGGCGTTGGCAGCGGCAAGCACGACAGCTTTATTGACGGCGCACACGAGGGCGAACCCGTGATGCGTTTCAGCGGCAAAATGCTGGCAAAAGGCGAAAGTGACGCCTCGAGTTTTCCGTCCGGCGGTTTGCGCGCCACTTTTGAAGCGCGCGGCTATACCGCGTGGGATCCCACCTCGCCCGCCTTTGTACTCGGCACTACCCTGTACATTCCAACGGCTTTTTGCTCCTACACCGGTGAAGCGCTTGACCAAAAAACGCCGGTTTTGCGCAGTATGCAGGCGCTCAACAAACAGGCACTGCGCGTTTTGCGCGCGCTTGGCGACAAGGAAAGCGTTTCTGTGCGCCCGACTGTCGGCGCTGAGCAGGAATATTTTCTTGTGGACAAAGAATTGTTCGACAAACGGCTTGATTTGAAAGTTGCCGGACATACTTTAATCGGTGCAAAACCGCCGAAAGGACAGGAGCTTGAGGATCATTATTACGGCAGCATCAACGAGCGTGTGCGCACTTTTATGCGTGAGCTTGATGACGAACTGTGGCTGCTCGGTGTGCCGGCAAAAACCGAACACAATGAAGCCGCACCCGGTCAATATGAGCTTGCAAGTGTGTTTGCCACGGCGAATATCGCGTGTGACCACAACCAAATTATGATGGAGCTGATGCGCAAAGTGGCGCTGCGACACGGCTTTGCCTGTCTTTTACATGAAAAACCGTTTGCGGGCATCAACGGCAGCGGCAAACACAACAACTGGAGCATCGTCACCAGCACCGGCAGAAACATGCTGGAGCCGACCGACAATCCCGCCGCATGTCCCGAATTTCTCGTTACGATGTGTGCCGTGATTACGGCGGTTGACAAATATGCCGATTTGCTGCGGCTTTCTGCCACCTGCCCCGGCAATGAGGAGCGTCTTGGCGGCAATGAAGCACCGCCCGCCATCGTGAGCATTTTTCTCGGCAACGCAATGACGCAAACCCTGCATGATTTGGCAGACGGACACACACTGAACAAAGAGACACTTGGCACACT
>JAVWRA010000012.1:0-28710 GCA_036635095.1 Ruthenibacterium sp.
TAAACAAGACATTATCACCTAACGGTGATAAGCGCCCGCGATTTGAAAAACCCACCGCAAAAGACGTTGCATCATTTTGCGCAGAGAGCGGAATCAACGTGGACGCAAACCGATTCGTCGATTATTACGACAGCGTCGGCTGGAACGTCGGCAAAAACGCAATGAAAGACTGGAAAGCTGCTGTACGCGGATGGGCGCGGCGCGATACGAAGTCGCACCGCTACGGAAATCCATTTCTGGAGGAAAATTTATGACGCGAGATGAAGTAAAAACGCTCATGGCGGCAATTCGCGCCGTGTGGCAAAAATTTTGCGACAGCGACACCAACCGCAAAGCAGCGATTGATTTATGGGCGGTTGCGCTTGCGGATACGGACGTCACAGCCGCGCAGGCGGCACTTGTGGAACACATCAAAACAAGCGCCTATGAGCCGAAACCCGCTGACCTGCTGCGCCTTGTGCCGCAGAAAAACAAAGCGACGACGTGGATGCGCGCTTGCCCGAAATACGTCGTCTTTTCTTTTGCGCAAATTTGTGGGAGCCGTACAGAGCAAACCCAAGCACAATGCGCACCGAACTTGCCGTTAAAACACACGCAGAATCCGACAAAACACTGACGGAAATGCAGCGGCAAATCAATCAACTTTCGGCGTGGCTTACCGCGCTTAAAGCAAAAAATAAAGGAGGAAAATATGGCAAATATTAAAACAGGACGCAAAATATCGCTCCCGATTTGGAAGGAAAGTGCCGGCATTCCCATCGAGTTGCGGCAGGGAAACATCAACAGCATCTTTTTGACGGTGGACTTTCTCGGTGTGGACGGACTTGCGGTGACGCTGCCCGCAGGCGCAAAGCCGCGCATGGAATTTTTGAAGCCGGACAAAACAATCCTCATGGTTGACGGCGTTATCGACCCCGCCGACCCGAACGCATTCATCATCGAGCTGTCGGCACAATGCTTTGCGGTTGCGGGGCAGGCAATCGCAGATTTCAAAGTTGCAGACACCGCCGGCAATGTGCTTGTGGGCGCACAGCTTACGTTGCAAATCGGAGATTCCGCCGTGAATCCCGCCGCCATCACAAGCGTGTCGGAATTTGTGACGCTGCAAAATGCACTTTCGGACGTCGCGTATGCCGACGAAATCAGCCAACAGGCAGTCATTCGCGCGAACGCCGCCATGAAACTGATTGAACCGTCCACGCAGGCGGCAGCCGCGAGCGAACGGGCGACGAAATTATCCGAAACAAATGCAAAGGCGTCAGAAACAGGCGCGACTACATCGGCGACCGCCGCGGGGCAAAGCAAAACGGCGGCGGAAGCAAGCGCGGGAAAAGCGCTCGTTTCTGAAACGAATGCGGCGGCGGCTGCCACACGCGCCGAAACGCTTGCAAACCAGATGGACGGTGTCGGCGTACACCGATACGGCATTTTGTGGGACGGCATCAACGCCGCCTGCACACGCATGTACAATGCGGTGGGCATGGTTGCCGCCGCGCATCTTGGCACATTCAATCCCGCGCTGAAAAACGATTTCGACCGCGTGTACCCTTGGTGCGACATGAAACTTTGCAACTGGGTCGCGGGAACAGCCACCGAAAAAGCAAAAATCACCGCTTTCGAGGGCGAGCCGGACTTTGATTTGACCGCCAATATCGGCGCATATCGCCCCGAATTTTGGTATAAAATCGAACAGCAGGCGGACGGCGGCATCTTGAAAGTTGTCGCAGACGGCAAGCTGCCGGACTACATCTATAATCCGGCGTACATGGCAACGGCATTTTGCGAGGGAAAAGACGCAGCGGGAAAAGTGACGTGCAAAATCGGCGACACACAGGCGTACAGTATCAGCTTGAACGACTACAACACGCTGAACGCGGCAAACGGAATGCTGACCGAAGATTATCGGCGTGACGGCGCCGAAAAACTGCTGATGGAAGTGGAATTTGCAACCATGAACAGCCAAAACGCCACAGGGCAAGGCTTCACATGCGTGCGCTACGCCGATGACCGTCCGGCGTTTGCGGAAACTGCCGCAAATCGTGTGATTTTTACAAAATACGTCGCGGAACAGTACGTTGCACAAAAACAGACAATCGGCATCGGCACAAAGTGGCTCGGCGATTTTAAGGCAACTTTCAGAAAAGTTTTAAGCGTCACCCCGCACACAGACCCGCTATACAGTTGCGTCAATTTTGACGGTGAACCGATAAATGTCGAAACGACCGACCATGTGGGCAGCATGTGCGCCGTGTACGACAACGCTGTCGGACACGCAAGCGGCTATGTCGGCATCGCCGGCAAAGCCATCAGCTACTATCGCGGGAAAGCGCTGCAAGCCGGCGCTTGGATGTGGATTGCCAATATTTTGCGCGATTCAAACGAAAAATTGTGGCTTGCGCCGCAAGACGCGCCGCAGACAGGCGCCATCGGCGTCGACTGGATTGACAGCGGTATCACGCTGCCGATTGAAAGCGGAAATATTAAAGGGCTTGCAGTCAGCAAAAAATGCCCGCTGTTTGTGCAGCCGTCGGCTGTCGGGGGGAATAGCGTAAATCCGGTAGGCGATTATTATTACAAGGCGGAAGCCGGAGCGCCGACAACCGCTTTACTCGCGCGCGGCGACCTCAACTTCGCCCTGTTATCCGGCGCATCGGGCAGCTACTGGAGGTACCATCCGTCACAAACGTACCTTTACTACGCCGCGTGTGCCATCATTGTGAACCCCTTTGCCCTTTGAAAATGCGCCCGATTAAACAGGTTTAGACAAGAATGATTTTACAAATTTGTAAACAAATATAAGGAGGTAATCAGCAATGCAAATAAAAGCAAAGAACGCGCCTGCGGGTGCGTTTGAAATCCGCAATATTACGGCGTCAATGTGCGAAATTGCGCTATTTGAAAATGTGCAAGAAACCTTGACGCAGAACGAAAAAGAAGCCGAAAAAGGCTTTGAATGGAACGAATACACAATGCAGGCGGTGTACCGTGCAGGGCTTGAAAATAAGATTGCACACAATACCGCCGCATGGCTTGCCTTGGCAAAACGCCGCGAAACGGACGGACTTGCAAGCGCGGCACGGCAAAAGCGTGATGAATTGCTGTCGGATTGCGACTGGACGGTTTTAGGCGATGCCAAAACGACAAAAACGGACTGGAAAACGTATCGGCAAGCGCTGCGGGACGTGCCGGAACAAGCGGCGTTTCCATGGGCAATAGATTGGCCGGTGATGCCGGTATGATTGGATTGTTTGTCAAATAAGGCGGGCATTTACAGCGGCAACGTACGGGCGGATATTATCCGCCCGTATTTTGTGACGATATGTGTAAAAGACAGGCATCAATTGTTGGGCGAAATTATGGTAGGGGCGGATATTATCCGCCCGCCCGAACCGACATTATCCCAATACGGCAAAACCGCACTGCAAGGCTGAACGACTTTACAGTGCGGTTTTTTTATTTTTCTTGCGGTGCTGCGATGCCTTTGTGGTTTTGATAACCCGGCGTGTGGCTGCGCCAGTGTGCGTCGGCAAGGACGGTTAAGCGCTCAAAATCATCTTGCGTTTCGCGCAGATGCGTTTGCAGCAAGGCTTCCATTTGTTGGCAGATTGCCCGATATGCCGGCTTGTAACCGAGATTCGTTTTTTCAAGCGGATCGTTTTGCAGGTCATATAATTCGATATCGTTGTTTTCAAGATAGCGCATATACTTGTAGTTTGGTGTGCGAATCATGCGCCCCGGTGAAATCGTAAAACCCCATTCGGTGTGCCACTCGCTTGCAACATAGGCGCGCTGCGGCAAATCGCCGCCGCGCAGTGCCGCCGACAAATCGACACCGCGCACACCTTTTGGCACGGCAAGCCCCGCAAAGCCGCACAGAGTGGGAAAGAGGTCGAGCAAACTGGTCAATCCCGCGAGCGCCTCTTTGCGCGGCGTGACGCCCGCACCGGAAAACAGCATCGGAACGCGCGATACTTCCTCATAAAAATCGACTTGTTTTGTCACACGCGCGCGCGCCGCCATGCTGTCGCCATGGTCCGCAAAAAACACAACGGTTGTATTTTCCGCTTCGCCGGACGCCGCGAGTGCGTCTAAAATGCGTCCGATTTCAGCGTCTGCCATTGCAAGATAGGCATAATATGCCGCGAGATATTGCCTGAATTTTGTCGGTGTCCATTTTGCCGTCTGTGCCTGCCGCACATGGCTGCAACAGATATATTGCACCGCTTTCGGGCGTGTTTCCATATCGTCTACCGTGAAATTATCCGGCAGCGGCGGCAGATTTTCACACAGCCACGGGTTTTCGATGTCATCGGCAAATGCGCCGACCCAGCCGCAGATATTGTGCGGATTGACAAGGTCTGCCACCATCAAAAACGGCTTTTCTTTGTTGCGGTTTGTGAGATAGGCAACAGATTTTTCGGTGGCGTCTCGGTCATTGAACGTGTCAAAATTAAGCGGAACACCGAGGTTTTCCGTCTTTACTTTGATTTCTTCTTCCGCGGCAACGGCAAAGCCGCGCAGTGCGCCGGCGTCATGTGTTTTGCCGAAATGCACCGTTTCATAGCCGGCGTTTGCAAAGGTTTCGCCGAGTGTTGCCACATTTTGCGCCACACGGCTGACAGGCAGGTTGCGTCCGTTTGACAAAACGTCAATATCATGCGGATATTTGCTTGTCCACAGCGCCGCGCGCGCCGGCTGACAGAGCGGACACGCCGTATAGCAGGTGTCAAATTTAACGCTGTTTTGTGCAATACGGTCGATATTCGGTGTGTGTGCAAACGTGTTTCCATACGTTGGCAGTGCGCGCCATGTGAGCTGATCGGTGACAATCAGCAAGATATTTTGTGTCATATTCGCTCCTTTTTCTGCGCTTACCAATACGCTTTCCAATCTTTTGCAAGACGTGTCAAGGCTTCAAAATAGTAGAAATCGCCCCAGGTGTTGCACTCGTCAACGCCGCGATTGCGCACGGTGTTGTAGGCAGATTTGCGCGCATAGGTGCCATGTAAAAGCTGTCCGTTCGAAAGTTTCGGGTCGCTGACGGCACAATGTGTCACAAGTGCCTGCAAAAGCTGTTTTGCAAGATGTGTGTAATATGCCGCCTTGTCTGCGGGCAAATATTTCGCCATTTCGAGCATTCCGCAGACGGCGATGGCGCTTGCGGAGGAATCGCGCGGTTCATCGGAGCCGTCCGTGAAATCAAAATCCCAATACGGAATCAGATTTTCAGGCAGATGCGCCAAAAAGAAATCGGTCAATTTTTCAAAAATGGCAAGATATTCCGGCTCACGCACATATTTGTAGCTGAGTGCCACGCCGTAAATGCCCCATGCCTGTCCGCGTGACCATGCCGAGCCGTCGCGGTAGCCTTGCGCCGTTACGCCGCGTGTGGGCAAACCGGTTTCGGGGTCAAAAAAGTAGGTGTGAAAGGTGGAATTATCCGCGCGCATGACGAGTTTCAACGCCGTTGCGATATGGCGTTTGGCAATATTTGCATATTTGTCGTCGCCGGTCACTTCACTCGCCCAATAGAGCAGCGGCAAATTGAGCAGACAGTCGATGATTAAGCGGTAATTGTCCGCAGCGCCAAGCGCGCCCCATGCCTGAATAAATTCGCCTTTCGGCTGAAAGCGCGCAATGAGATTGTCTGCCGCAAGCAGCGCGGCTTTTTTGCCGGTTTCGCTGCCGGTCAACTGATATGCCGCCACGCACGACGGCGAATACAAAAAGCCCATGTCGTGATGGTTTGTGTCAATATGATTTTCAATGCGGTGCAAAAAGCTGTCTACCTGCCGCAATGCGGTGGTTTTGAAAATTTCATCGCCGCTGTTTTCATAGGCAAGCCATACCTCGCCCGTCCAAAAACCGGTCGTCCATTCCACATTTTCGCTTGTGGCATAATGGTTGTTTTCGCTGTTTGAATACTTGTAAGCATCGGCAAATTCCGGCAGATTGGCGCGCACCTGCGCCACGGCATGCTGCACGGCGGCGGCGAGGGTTTCGGCATTGATTTCGGGTTGATTTGTCAGATTCGGATTCATTTGTCATTTCCTTTCTGTGGGAGATGCAGTAAAAAATCATCGTGCAACTGTGTTAAAAAGGCGGCAAGCTGCGGCGCATAGACGGCGTCAAGCGCATCGCCTTCCTGCAGCAATTGCGGCTGCATCTGATAGGGGTCGGCAATATTATCATATAAATAACGCGTTTGCACGGCGTTCGGCACCGTGCCGTTATCCACAAGATAGGTGTGCGTTTTGGTGCGGATACCGCGCCAACCAAAGCAGTGATTGTCAAGTCCCAGCGCGGCGTAAGCGTGTACCATGTCCGGCATACCGGGTATCATGCACAAAAAAGCGGCTTGCGGTTCGTGCATTATTTTATGCTGTAAAACCGCCGCCGACAAGTCTTTGCCCTCCATGCAGGCGGGAATTTCAGCGCCGAGCAAGCCGAGCAGCGTCGGCGTGTGGTCGGGACTTGCAAGCAGACAATCCGACGTTCCTGCGGAAATTTGTGCGCCGCCAATCACAAGCGGAATGCGAATGGATTCCTCATACCAGACGTTTTTGCCATACAAACCGTGGGAACCCATGCAGTCGCCGTGGTCGGCAGACAGCACCACGATGGTGTCGTTCCACAAATTGTGCGCCGTCAAGTAGTCCGTCAGGCGTCCAAACTCGACATCAAGCCCTGCAACGGCGGCAAAATAGCGCTCACGATTGCGGTTGAAAGTGGCGTCCTCGCGCATATTCTGTGGCACATTTTCGCGATAGGGCATTGCTTTATCGCGATACAGCGCGTCATATTCTGCGGGGAGCAAATCATAAGGCGGATGCGGCGGATTCCACGACAAAAACAGGCAAAACGGCTTGTCAGCGGTGTTTTTGTCAAGATAATCGAGCGCAACATCGGTTTCGTGCGTGGGAGACCATTTGCCGGGTTTGATTTTTTCGGGAGAATTTTCCCAATAATGCGGGTCGGTATGCACATCCATGGCACCATAGGAATGCCAAAAATCAAAATGATGGCGGCGCTCTCCCTGCGGGGTATAGGCGTCCCAATGGACGGCGCCGCTCATCGGCTCTGCCGTGAAATTTGTTTCGCTTGCGTCCAGATGCCACTTGCCGATGTATGCCGTGCGATAGCCGTTTTCATGCAAAACGTCCGAGATGCACGTCTCCTGCGGTTTGAGCATAACAACTTCAGACAGACCCGGCTTGCAGTTCGTCCACATGCCGCAGTGTGTGGGATATTTGCCCGTGAGCAGCGATGCGCGATGCGGCGAACAGAGCGGATAGGTGCTGACGGCGTTGGTAAACTGCATGCCGTGTGCCGCAAACGCGTCCATATTCGGCGTTGCAACCGGGTCTTGATGCGCAAAACCGGCGGCGTGGTAGCGCCACTGATCGGCAAAAATATAAAGTAGATTTTTCTGTTTCATGGCTTCTCCTATGCTGTTGACGGTTGAAAAGAGGAGGGGTATCCCGCGAGATGCCCCTCCGTTTTTGTGTTATGCGCCGATATAGGTATCGTATGCTTTTTGGTTGATTTCAATGGCGCGCTCAATGCCGCGCGATTTCAGTTCGGCGACAAAGCCGTCATAATCTGCCGCAAAGTCTGCGGTGCCAAGCATCCATGACTGGAATTTTTCATCGACATACGGGCGGATATTGGACATAATTTTCTTATATTCCGCTTCGTCGGTCGGCTCATATTTCAGTCCCAAAGCACCGTCGGCATACGGCGGCATGTTTTTCGGGAACCATTCGGTATGTCCGTTGTACAGCTCGGCGGCTTCTTTGGCGGCGTCTGTCATAAAGGCATATTCGTATGCGGGGTCTTGGCACATGCCGATGCGATATTGAATGCCGAGATTGCGCAGATAGCCAATCGGGGTCAGCTCGGAGTTCATAACGGCGTCGGTGTATGTTTTTGTGCCGTCGGCAGCGCGGGTAAAGGTTTCGCCCTCAATGCCCCAGTTCATCAGCTCACGGCCTTCTTCGGTGAAGATATAGTCGAAAAATTTGATGACGGAAACAGGGTCTTTGCACTGTGACGAAATGCCCCAGCCGACACCCGGCAAACGCTCGGTGCGCTCTTTGACTACGCCGTTTTGATCGGCGGGCGGCGCAAAAGCTTTCATTTCAAAATTGGGAATGCTCTCGGTCAAGGTGGTGTTGTAGTTGCCGGCGCTCGGCCAGTCATGCGTCATGCCGCCTTGGTCGCCGCTGAGCAAAATATCGCGTGATTTCGGGCCGCGTGTGAAGATTTCAGGGTCAATGAGTCCCTCTTTGTACCATTTGACGATGTTCTCAACGCCTGTTTTAAAGTTCGGCTCCATCGGTTCAAAGGTCATTTTTCCGTCGCGCGGATAAAACTCCGTGCTGGTATCCCACAGATAGAGATATTCGTCCGGCATTTTGTTGCCGGCGCGGTCGAACAGCGGAATTTCGTCTTTTTTGCCGTTGCCGTTCGGGTCGTCATTGCGAAACGCGGTCAGCACGGTGTAAAGTTCGTCTACCGTGGTCGGCGCTTTGAGCGATAATTTGTCCAGCCAGTCCTGTCGAATCCACCAAAATTCGGCGGTGACAAGTTCCTGATTTTTCGGAATCTGGTAGATATTGCCATCTAAAGAAGTGGCGCACTGTTTGAATTTCGGGTCTTTTTCGAGCATCGCCTTGATGTTCGGCGCATATTGGTCAATCAAGTCGTTCAGCGCCAGCATACCGCCGTCGCGTCCGAGCTTTTCAATTTCGGCAACATCGACATAACCGATGATGTCTGCCAATTTGCCGGAGGAAACCATCAGGTTGAATGCCTCGGCTTCGTTCGAGTTTGACTGCGAAATCACGCTTTTCAGCGAAATATTGGTGCGTTTGGCGGCTTCCTGCCAGATGGGCCATTCGGCGTTGAAGGGCATATTGTTGAAGTTGAGGAAAATCGAAAATTCGGTGGGCTTTTCGGTGATGGGCAAAGAAGCCTCGCCCAGCGGCACCTCTGCGGCAGTGGACTGTGCAGCCGCGGGAGCGGAGCTTGCGGCGGGAGCAGATGCTTTGCCGCATGCGGTGAATGTCGTTGCCAACAATGCGGTGGCAAGAACCGTTGCAATGAGTCGTTTCATGTTTTTTCTCCTTTTCTATTTGGTTTTATGATAAGATAACACGGTATCCTATTTCGTGTTTGCGGGATATTATCCCTTTACTGCGCCGAGCGTCATGCCGGTTTTGAAGAATTTCTGCACAAACGGATAGGCAATCATCATGGGAATAATGGCGATGATGATGATGGCGTAAATGACCGTGGTGGGCGAGGAGGTGGACGCCGCCGTGACGATGGCAGCCTCGGTTTCGTTGGCAACGCGGTCAACAATCAGCTTTTTCAGCAGCACTTGCAGCGGCAGCTTGGAGTCGTCGTTGATGAGGTTCATCGCCCAGAAGTAGCTGTTCCAGCGGTTGACGGCGTAGAACATGCCAACAGTGGCAAGCGCCGGTTTCGACAGCGGCATGTAAATGCGCCAAAAAATGGTGATATTGTTTGCGCCGTCCATGAATGCGGCTTCCTCCAGTGATTCCGGCACCTGCTCGAAAAAGCTTTTCATGATGATGAGGTTATAGGTGTTGATGGCGAACCCCAAAATGATGGAGGTGCGGGT
Organism: Ruthenibacterium sp.; assembly: GCA_036635095.1. Lineage (GTDB taxonomy): Bacteria > Bacillota > Clostridia > Oscillospirales > Ruminococcaceae > Ruthenibacterium. Next base: position 9,650 of record JAVWRA010000012.1, read on the forward strand.
GTCAAGCAGGTTGAAATCGCGAAAGGTCATATATAAAGGAATCATACCGGCTGAAAACCACATGGTAAACACGGTGAACAAGGTGAAAAATTTGCGGAAAATCAAGCGCTTTTTGGAGAGCGCATATGCCATGGTGGTGGTAAATGCCATGTTGACCAGTACGCCGAACAGCGTGTAAAAAATGGTGTTGGCGTATGCCGTCCAGATGCCCGGTTTTGTGACGGCTTCTTTGTAGCTGTCAAGCGTAATGCCCATCGGCATGAATAAAACCGAGCCGTTTTCCACAAAAAGAGGTTTTGAAACGGAGGCAATCAGCACATAAAAAATGGGATACAGTGCCACAAGCGAGATAAGTACGCCAAAGACGCACATAACTGCGTTGAATATTTTTTCGCCGCGGCTTTCAATCGTGAGCTTTTTCTTTTGTTTCGTCATCATGATTCTCTCCTTTACCATAACGCGGTTTCTGTGAGTTTTCGGCTGACTTTGTTTGCGGCAACAACCATGATGAGCGCAATCAATGCCTCAAATAAACCGGCGGCAGTCGCAAGCCCGTAGTTGCCTTGTTCGATGCCCATGCGGAACGCATAAGTTGAAATAACGTCTGCCGTTTCAAAGGTAGAGGGTTTATAAAGAAGCAAAATCGATTCATAACCAACCTTGACCATTTTGCCGATGTTCAGCACAAACATGGTGACAACGGTGGGCATGATGCCGGGCAGCGTGACGTGCAAAATCTTTTTCAGTTTGCCTGCGCCGTCCACGGTGGCGGCTTCATAAAGCTGCGGGTCAATGCCCATCAAAGCGGCAATGTAAACAATGGCGTTGAAGCCGGCGGTTTGCCACAAGGTCATTGCGGTGTAAATACCGCGAAAATATTGCGGCTGTACCATAAAGTAAACGGGGTCAAAGCCAAGCTTTTGCAGCAGCAGGTTGATGATGCCGGTGCTGGGCGACAAAAAGTTGACAACCATGCCGCACACAACCACCACGGAGATAAAGTAAGGAATAAAGGTTGCCGTTTGCGTGAGCTTGCTGATGAATTTGTTTTTCATTTCAGTGACCGCAATGGCGAGGATAATCGGAAACGGAAAGCAAATCAAAATTTGCCACACGGCAATCATCACGGTGTTTTTGATGGTGCGGATGAAGTCCGGTCCGGACATGTATTCAATAAAATTCTTAAATCCGACAAATTCGCTGCCGGCAAACCCTTGAAAAACATTGTAATCATAAAATGCGGTGCGCAGACCGAGCATCGGCTTGTAACAGAACATCAAAAACCAGATGACACCGGGAATCAATAATAAGTACAGGTCCCAGTCGCGGCGAATGGTGTTGCTGACGGAGCGTTTTCCTCCGGCAAGCTTGTGTTTGCTTTTGTTTTTTGCGGTATCGATTGTTGCGTTCAAAACTTGTTCCTCCTTCGCGTTCGAATGTGTTTGGCAGATTGGCTACAATTCGAGTATACACGGCTTTGTTTTTTAGTAAATAATCATTTTTCCGTGCGGCGCTTTTGCGGCAGAATTTTGAAGATAGTATGAACAAAAAATGACAAAATTCCATCTACAAAATTCCCTTTTGAACACATTCTTCCCGCTTGAAATTTTTTTCCTTGTTCATCTTACCCATTTTTGGGGGGATTCTTCTTCTCTTTTGCTGATTTTTTGCATAAAAGCTGTCATGCACCGCATTTGTTTGGTATACTGTAAACAGCAGCGGCAGCGGACGCTTGCAATGATGAAAAGGCGATGAAAAAATGCACTTCGGTAAATTTGAAAAAAAGCTGTTTTCCGTATTTCTGGCACTGGGCATTTTGCTGTTTGCATTGCCGCTGACAACCTTTGTTTTTTCGGGCGTGTGGAGCAGCCAAAAGGAATATCGCACCACAATGCAGCAGTCGGTAGACAGCCAAATGACTTTTTCAAACCTGTCGTTTTCCATCGCGTTTACGGCGATGAATGATTTGTCAAAAAATCCGAATGTGAACGCATGGGCGGCGGCAGATACTTCTGCCGCTTACTATTACTATGCAACGCGCATTTTTGAAGATTTGCGCATGGCGCTTGCCGGTTCTCCGCCGGTTGATTTTACGCTGTATATCACGCGGCTCGATGAAGATTCACTGGTGATTACGCCGGAAGCAACGGTTTCGAAACAAGATTTTTTCGCGAAAGAAACGCAAATCGGCGCTGAAAATGCGGCGGAGGTTTACGCGCATTTCCGGCAAAGCCATGCGGCAATGACGCTGCCGATTTATAAAGAAAATAAGCTGCACGAGATTTATTATATCACCTCTCACGCCGCCGCGCAGGGCAAGGACGTCCTTTTGTTTTTGCGCTTTTCCACGGACGCATTGTTCAGCGCAAAAACGCCGTTTTTGTTGCTTTCGGGCGAAAAAGAGATTTTTTCTTCCATAGAAAACGAAAAAGCGCAGGCGCAAATGGAACACATCGGCGCGGATATGCGGCGCTATCCGCTTGCCGAAGAATTTTCACTTGACGGCATTCATGCGCTCGTGTGTGATTTTAAGCTTGTAAACTGGCGTGTGGCATATCTGTATCCCGCCACGGAAAAATCGCTCGGTTCACTGCTTTTATTTTGCTTGATGGTGTTTTGCGGGCTTGCCGCCTTGCTCATGATTGTGGCGCGCCTGCTGACGAAAGTGCTGTATCGACCGGTGCGGGAATTGATGCAGGAGACCTCGGCAACAGAGCCTGCGCAGCCGCTTTCCGATGGTGTGGATGAATTTGCGATTCTGCAAAAAAACGCAAGGCGGCTCAAAGAACTGCACACGGAAATTGATGTGCTGCTCACCGAACGCGAAAAAACAACAACGCTGAAATACGCGCGTGACCTTTTATTTGGCACTTGCAGGGAAATTCCCGCAGTGCAGGCAGATTTCTGTGTCAGCTTGATTGAAATTCAATCCGGCAGCGATGTGGAGCTTTTTCGTTATAAAAGTGCGCTGGAAGATTGTATTTCTGAAATTGAAACCGCATGCTATGTCAATTGCAGCAATGTTTGCTGTGCGGTGATTGTGCAAACGGACGCCCTTGAAAAAGCATATGCCATCATAGAAGGCGTGTTGGCGTCGTGCGATAAAAAGGCAGATTTATATGCAACCATCAGCGACGTGATGCCGGGCGCAAAAAATATTCACACCTGTTACAAACAGGCGCTGCAAATTCTCGAGTATAAATATTTGTTTGATAAATGCGATATTTTAACGATGCCACAAGTAAAACAGGTGGATAGCCGCATGTATTTCTATCCGCTGCAAATCGAAAACAGCTTCATTCAATATCTTGTGTCCGGCAGCAATGGCGCGGTTATTTTATTTGACGAATTGATTGAAGAAAACACCGTCAACCGCAAACTGCCGCCGGAAATTACAAAAAGCTTCTTTCTTGCGCTTGTTGCCAGCATCGCGCGCGCCTTTCAAACGCTCAAGCTCACGCCGCAGGAGCTGCTCGGGCGCAGTGTCGATTTTGAGTATTTATTTGCGCATTGGAATGACAAGGGCATTGTCGAAAAACTGCATCATCTGGTTGTAGAAATGTTGGAAGCGGTGCAAACCCGCAACAAAACGTCCGATGAACAGCTCGTTGCCGAAATGACGGAGTACATTCGCAACAATTACAGCCGCGATTTGATGCTCGAAGATTTGGCACACGCGTTTCACATTTCGCCTAAATATTGCAGCGCATTGTTTAAAAAATTAAGCGATGATACGTTTAAAAACTATCTTAACCGCTATCGCATCGAAGTGGCAAAAGATATTTTGCGCGGCAACCCGTCCGTCAAAACGAACGATTTGTGCGCCATGGTGGGTTTCAACAGCGCCAACAGTTTCATTCGCGTGTTCAACAAATATACAGGCGTTACGCCGAAAGCGTTTTTGGAAACACTGCAAAAAAGATAAAAAATCCGGCGGAAAGTTTGTTCTTTCCGCCGGATTTTCAATTGTACGCTTACTTGTCTGCGTTTTCAAGATAGGCAGCAATTTCTTTTTTATACAAATACTTGTCAACGCTCGCTGTCATTTCTTCCGGCATTTTGCGCGCAATCGGAAATGCCGCCGCGTTGATGAGGGTGCTTGTATAATCGAGCAGATGCGTCATTGTTTTTTGCAGCGCATCTGCCGACAGATATTGCAGCACGTCATGACGGCAATGGATAAATGCCGCGCCCTCTGCGCCGTCACGTCCGAAGTTCACCGCCGGCACACCGGTTTCTGCAAACGGAATGGAGTCGCTTGAATAGATATCCTGCGTTACCGTGACGCCGTAGCCTTTGGTTTTCATGAAATAATCGGTGAAATTGACAAGCGCCGTTTCGCCCGTCACTCTTGCCACATCATAGCCGAGTACCGGCCCTGCCACATCGACATTGACCATCAAACGCGTATGCTTTACATCGTCCGCATGTGCTTTTACGTAGGCAAAGCTGCCGCAAAGCCCGATTTCTTCCGAGCCGTACCAACAAAACTGCACCGTGCGCAGCGGCGGATTTTGCGCAAAATGGCGCAGCATTTCCATGTTAATCACGCTGCCCGCGCCGTTGTCGTACACACCGGTTGAAAAGGGGACAGAATCAAAATGCGCGCCGAAACTGATGATTTCATCGGGATATTTTGTGCCGGAAATGGTGGCAATCACATTGTGTGATGTGCGTGTAACGGGTGTGTTTTGCAGCGTCAAACGCACTTTTTCCGTTTTTTTGGACACGATTTCAAACGCGTCCGCAGTGGCGATATTCACGCCCGGCATGCTGCCGAAAGTGCGCAGCTTGTCGCGCAGACCGCGTGTGAACAAATCGGCATCGCCCTCTTTGTCAAGCAGCGAGCCGCTCATCGTGATGAAACCGGCAACGCCCGCTTCCCGCATTTTTTGGTAAGGAATCAACCGCAAATAACCGTTGACAAGCACAATTTTGCCTTTTGCGGCGGCAAGGTCGGCGTCCGATAAATTTTCGGCATAATAAAAATCGGCAACAAGTCCGTCTGCCGGCGTGTTTTCGGCACATTTATAGGCGGTCACTTCATATGTTTTTTCATACGGCGCAAGCACCGTGAGCGACGCGGCGGTAATTTCCGCATCTTCCACGTCAAACGGCTCTATCACGGCAGCAACGCCGCAACTCTCGGCTTCCGCTTTCAGTATTTCGGCTGTTTTCATTTCTTCTGCGGTGCCGCTTGTGCGGATATACCCGATTTTCTGCAAGAGTGCAAAGGCTCTTTCTCCGCTGATGTCCATAGGATATTCCTCTTTTCTTATTTTTGCTGCGATTGACGGCGGTCAAATTGCGGCTTTTTCTTTTTCTTTTTGACGCTGAACCCGAAATCTCCGATTTTTTTGCCGAGCGCAAAATATTCACCGTGCGCATAGGCACAAAGTCCGGCTTTTGCAAGGCAAAGCTTGCCGGCGGCGTTGACAATGTCGTTTGCCACATTGACGGCTAAAATGTCGGCAATGAACATCGTGTGTGAACCCATCTCGACAGTCTCTGTCACGCGGCACTCGATGCTCACGGGGCTTTCACTCACCATCGGGCATTTGACGGCACTTGCAATTTGCGGCGTCAGCTTCGCTTTTTCAAATTTATTTTCATCGCGTCCGCTTTTTACGCCGCAGTAATCGACGGCATTGACAAGCGCCGATGTCGGCAAATTCAGCACAAATTCGCCGCTTTCTTTGATGAGGTCGTGGCTGTAGCGCTCCGGACGCACCGAGATATAGGTTTTCGGCGGCTGAGAATTTAAAATGCCTGTCCATGCGACGGTCAGCACATTCGGCGCTTCCATCGTGCCGCAGCTCACGAGGACGGGCGGCACGGGGGCAAGTAAGGCAGAGCCTTTCCATGTGGTTTTTTCCATAAATTACTCCTTATTGGGTGATGCGTCAGTGGTTTCGCTGATGATAAACCGCGGCCGCGCTTTCGTTTCGTTGTAAATTTTGCCGATATATTCGCCAATCACGCCAAGGCAGAGCAATTGTACGCCGCCCATGAAGAAAATGGCGCAAATCATACTGCTCCAGCCGGACACCGTCACGCCGAACAATTTGGTGCAAAGCGTCCACAAAATGGCAAGCAGGCTGATAAATGAAATGCAAAAACCGAGCGATGTGATGAGACGAATGGGTTTAATGGACAGGCTTGTGATGCCGTCAAAGGCAAAGGCGAGCATTTTTTTCAGCGGATAATGGCTCTCGCCGGCAAGCCGGTCGGCGCGTTCGTAATACACGCTTGAATAGCGATATCCCACAAGCGGCACAAGACCGCGCAAAAACAAATTGACTTCTTTGAACTGCGCCAAACCCTCCAGTGCGCGGCGCGACAGCAGGCGGTAGTCGGCATGGTTGAATACCACATCGGCGCCGAGCAGCTTCATCACCTTGTAAAAACCCTCGGCGGTGGTGCGTTTAAACCATGTGTCGGTGGCGCGTTTCGAGCGCACACCGTATACCACATCCATGCCGTTTGCATATTCGTCCACCATTGCGTCCATGGCGTTGATGTCGTCCTGTCCGTCGCAGTCGATGCTGATGGTGATATCCGCCACATCTTTTGCCGTCATCAAGCCGGCAAGCAGCGCATTTTGGTGACCGCGGTTGCGGGACAGGCACACGCCTTTATAATGAATATCTTGTTTTGCAAGCGCGCAGATGATGTTCCATGTGTCGTCTTTTGAACCGTCGTTGACAAATAAAACGCGGCTGTCGGCGCTGATTTTTTCGGCGGCGGCAAGCGTTTTGATTTTATCCAAAAACAAGCCGCATGTCACGGGCAGCACCTCTTGCTCGTTGTAACAGGGAATCACAATGTACAAAACAGGCTTTTTTACAGTCATATTCAATCGTCCTTTCAGCGGCGGCTTTCGCCGTCAAAAACAATGGCAACCGCATTGGGCCCTGTGTTGGTGGCGATGGCGGCACCGAGTAAAAAAATCGTATCCGGCGCTGTGCCAAATTCTTTTTTACAGAGTTTGGCAAGCATTTTTCCGTTTTCCATGTCGGTTGTGCCGATTTGATAGGCGGTGCCGGGCAGCATTCGCTTTTTGGCATAGGCGACAAGTGCCGGCATGACATTGCCGTCACCGCGCACTTTGGAAACCGTGGCGGTCACGCCGTCAATCATGGAGATAATCGGACGCAGACCCAGTAATTCGCCGGCAAATGCGGCGGCGGCAGAAACGCGTCCGCTTTTTTTCACGAATTTCAGCGTGAACACAGACAGCGCAATTTCAAGGCAGGCAAAGCGCTGTTCAAGATAGCTAAGCACATCAGGCACCGAGGCGCCGTTTTGCAATTTGCGCGCAGCTTCACACACTTCTTTGCCGTATGTCATGGAATACGTGTGGCTGTCAACAAGATGAATGCGCATTTTGCTGTCCGGAAATTCCTCTTTGAAATCAGAAATTGCCATCGTGGCGGCATTGAATGTGCCGGAAGCGCTTGCGTTGATGCCGATATAAATCACATCGGTAAAACCGGCGGCGTCGTATTTCGCATATTGCTCGGCAAACCGCATCATCGTGATTTGCGCGGTGGAGGGAATGCCGGTGCATTTTGTGAGAATTTCATAATATTGCTCCGGCGTAAAATCCTCGCGCTCCACATATCCCTTGCCGTCAACGGTAATCAAAAACGGCAGAATATCAATTTTATATTTCTCTTGCATTGCCATAGTCAGGTCACAGGCAGAATCGGTCAAAATTGCAACTTTGCTCATTTGTCTACTCCCATTCGTAATTTCTGAGATGTCCTTCGTCGAGTAATCCCTCAAAATTGTGTTGCCGTAAAGCTTCGTATACGGCAATCGCAACCGTATTGGATAAATTCAAACTGCGGGAATCTGCCCGCATGGGAAGACGCACACAAGCGTTTTGGTTGTCGTGCAAAAGCGCTTCCGGCAAACCGGCGTCCTCGCGCCCAAACACAAGATAGGCGCCGTCAGGATAAGCGGCATCGCTGTATTTATAAGGCGCTTTTGTGGTAAAATAGTAAAACGGACCTGCGTTTTTGGCGAAAAAATCGGCAGTGTTTTCATAGTATGTAATGTCCAGCAAATGCCAATAATCAAGTCCGGCGCGCTTGAGTTTTTTGTCGTCCACTGTAAAGCCCATCGGCTTTACAAGATGCAGCCGCGCACCGGTTGCGGCGCAGGTACGTGCAATATTGCCGGTGTTTTGCGGTATTTGCGGTTCAATCAGCACAACGTTCAAAGATGTCACTGCAAAGCCTCCTTGGGAAGTAATTTATAAAGCAACGGCTCAAACAACACACCGTAGCGCGGGTCGGTTTTGGCTTCAAGGGTGGCGGCGGCGGCGCTGCGAATGAAATTGGCGGCAAGCCGAATCGACACCATGGCGCTGCCGTTGCGCAAAAGACCGCCGGTCAAAATGCTGGCAAAAATGTCGCCGGTGCCGGGATATTTTTGCGCGACAGGGTCATAAGACAAAAAGCGCGGCGCACCATTCGGCCAAAAACAGGCGTTGCCGTGTTTGCCGTCCACAAGATGCACACCCGTAATCACAATCAAATGCGCCGCCGGATAACGCCGCTGCAACGTGACAAGGCGCAGCTCCAGTTCCTCGTTTGTCATCGCGGCGTCGCTTGGCGCAAGTCCGCACAGCAAAGCGCTTTCGGTGACATTCGGCGTGATGGCGTCTGCCTTGCCGCACAGCGCGTCAACCGCGCGGCAGTATTCCGGCGTCACGCCGGCATAGAGTGCGCCGCCGTCTGCCATCACAGGGTCAACCACTTTCAGCGCATCCGGATTTTGCGCAAAGCATTGTGCCACAAAATTCACCTGTGCGGCACTTGCAAGATATCCGCTGTAAACGGCGTCAAACGTCAGCTCAAGCGCGGTGTAATGTGCAAAAGCGTCTTTCAGAAAAGCGCTTTCATCGTGCATTGCCGGTGTGCCGAGACCGCCGAAATGCGTCGAGAGCAGCGCGCAGGGCAGCATACAGGCTTGAATGCCCATGGCGGAAATAATCGGTGCAGCGACAGCAAGGCTCGCCCGACCGATACAGGATAAATCTTGAATGCAGAGAACTTTTTTTACGCGGCTCAAAATCGCCACCTCCGATTTTATTCGTTACCTCTATAGTATAACGCATAAAAGGAAAAATTTACACCCCGAATGATTAACTTTTTTCTGGAAATAATAAAGGAAAGCATAAAAAGGAGGTTTTAAGGTTGGATAAACGCACTGAGAGTATGGCAAAAGGCGCGGCGATGGGCTTGATGGCAGGCGCAACCGTTGCGGCAGTCGGCAGCTATGTGGCGCAAAAGCATCCGAAAGAAGTTAAACGCGCCGTCAAAAAAGCCACGCAGACAGCGGAAAAAGCAATGATGAGTCTCGATAAAATGTTACAGAGCCGATAAAAACAAAACCCCCGACAAATTTTGTCGGGGGTCTCTTTTTGCAATTTTTTAATCGATGATGCGCACACGCAGAATATCCGGCAAAGCCTGTAATTTCTGTGCCACACTTTGCGGAACGGCATCGGAGGTGTCGAGCAGGGTATAGGCGTAATCTTTTTTCGATTTATTGAGCATGTTTTCAATGTTGACATGCGCTTTGCTGGCGGCATCGGTAATGCTTGCCAAAATGCCGGGTACATTTTTGTGTGCCACGCAAATGCGGCTTTTACCGCTGCGCGGCATAGAAACTGCCGGATAGTTGACGCTGCATGCAATGGTGCCGTTCAGCAAATATTCGCTCAGCTCTTTGGCTGCCATCACGGCGCAATTGTCCTCGCTTTCGGGTGTGGACGCGCCAAGATGCGGAATGCACAAACAGCCTTTGACGCAAAGCATCTCATCTGTCGGAAAATCAACGACATACGCCCCAACCTGTCCGCTTGCAAGGGCGTCTGCCATCGCGGCGGCATCAACAAGCTCCGCGCGGGCAAAATTCAAAATGCGCACACCGTGGGGCATTTGCGCAAGGGTTTCGGCATTCAAAAAGCCTTTGGTTTCACTCGTTGCCGGCACATGCACCGTAACGTAGTCACACTGTGCCAAAAGCTCTGCAAGCTGTGTGCAATGATGGACATTGCGCGACAAATTCCACGCGGCATCGATGGAAAGATACGGGTCATACCCATACACTTCCATGCCGAGATGCGTTGCCATATTGGCAACTTTTACGCCGATTGCACCGAGACCGACAACGCCCAGCTTTTTGCCGAGCAGTTCGGGCCCTGCAAACTGACCCTTGCCTTTTTCGACAAGTTTCGGCACATCAGCGCCTTTTCCCTTGAGCGTTTTCGCCCATTCTGCGGCGGAAACCACATCGCGGCTTGCAAGAACCAATCCGCCCAAAACAAGCTCTTTGACGGCATTTGCATTCGCGCCGGGTGTGTTGAACACCACAATGCCGGCATCGCTGCAAGTGTCAATCGGGATATTATTGGTGCCGGCGCCCGCGCGCGCAATGGCAAGCAGGCTTTTTGGCAGCGGCATGTCGTGCAGCGATGCGCTGCGCACCAAAATGCCGTCCGGTGCGTCACTTTTATCGATGGCAAATTCTTTTTCAGAAAGACGCACAAGCCCTTTCGGAGAAATGCTGTTGAGCGTTTTGATATTGTACATTATAAAAATCCTCCCGTTATGCGTTTTTGGCGGCAAACTGTTTCATAAAATCGACCAGTTTGGCAACGCCTTCACTCGGCATTGCATTATAAATGGACGCGCGCATACCGCCGACACTGCGATGTCCTTTGAGATTCACAAAACCGGCGGCGGCAGCTTCGGCGCAAAATTGTTTGTCAAGCGCTTCATTCGGCGCGGTAAAAGTCACGTTCATAATGCTGCGGTCAGGCGGGTTGACGGGGTTTTTGTAAAAGCCGCTCGCATCAATATAATCATATAAAAGCGCCGCTTTTGCATTGTTGACGGCTTCCATTTTGGCAAGACCGCCCACGTCGTTTTCAATCCATTTCAAAACAAGGCCCATCATGTAAATGGTGTAGCACGGCGGCGTGTTGTACATGCTTTCGGCGTCAATCAAGGTTTTGTAATCGAGCATTGCGGGCGTATTTTCCGGCGCATTGCCGAGCAAATCCTCGCGCACAATCGCCACTGCCATGCCGGCAGGTGCCACGTTTTTCTGTACGCCGAAATAAATCAAACCATATTTGGAAACGTCTGTCGGACGGCTCAAAATGCAGCTGCTCATGTCTGCCACAAGCGGAATACCCGCGGCTTGCGGCAGCTTTGTGAAGCGTGTGCCGTAAATGGTGTTGTTTTCGCAAATGTGAATATAACTGGCGTTTTCACTGTATTGCAACGTGTCAACGTCCGGAATCCGTGTAAAGTTGTTTTCCTTGCCGGAGGCAATCACATGAACCGTGCCGAATTTTGCGGCTTCTTTTGCCGCCTTGCTTGAAAACTGACCGGTCACAAGATAATCCGCTTCGCCCGTCGTCATCAAATTCATCGGCACCATGGCGAATTGTGTCGATGCGCCGCCTTGAATAAAGCCGACTTTGTAGTTGTCGGGAATGGCAAGCACACGGCGCAAAGCGGCTTCGGTTTCCTTGATAATGGCATCATAAACAGCGCTGCGGTGGCTCATTTCCATAACGGATTGACCGGAGGAACCGTACGAGAGCATTTCTGCCTGTGCTGTTTGTAAAACGGATAAGGGTAGCATGGATGGGCCGGCGCTGAAGTTGTAAACACGTTCCATGATGGTTCCTCCAAAAAATTATTTTACTTTATCACGATAAAGTACATGAAATAATTATAAAACTTTCAGCAGGATTGTCAAGGCGTAAAACGTACATTTGTACGCCGATGAAAAGCGCTTTTTGCACGGATTTGTCAAAGATGCGCGAAATTGTGCGCCACACGAAAACACTTGCGCCGCGCATCGGATTGCGGTAGAATGGACAAAAGGAGTGAGGGCGCTGATTGCATGGATTGTTGTTCTGGGCAGTATCGATTTAATCGGCCGCGTGATTGCGCTTGTGCATTTGATGCACCACAGCAAAGTGCGCACGTTGACGTATCAAGCATGGGTACTGCTGTGCGCTTTTTTAAATTTCGCATGGGTTTTTTACTGGATTTTCGCATTTGAAAAAAATAAAAGTTGAAACGAGGAATCGCAATGCCTTATCTTGCAAAAGAGGCACGTTATGAAACGATGCAGTACGCCAAAAGCGGGCGCAGCGGACTGAAACTGCCGCGGATATCGCTCGGTCTTTGGCACAATTTCGGCTCCTGCGACACGCTTGACAATATGCAGACAATGCTGCGCACGGCATTTGATTGCGGCATCACACATTTTGATATGGCGAACAATTACGGCCCTGTGCCGGGCAGTGCGGAGGAAAATTTCGGTCGATTGTACGAGAAAGATTTTAAGCCGTATCGCGATGAATTGATTTTATCTTCAAAAGCCGGCTATCAGATGTGGGCGGGACCTTACGGTGATTTCGGCAGCCGCAAATCGATTCTCGCCTCGCTTGACCAAAGTTTAAAGCGCACAGGTCTTACGTATTTCGACATTTTTTATCATCATCGCATGGACCCCGACACGCCGCTGGAAGAAACGATGGGCGCGCTTGCAAGTGCGGTGCAGCAGGGCAAAGCGCTGTATGCGGGCGTGTCGAATTATGACGGCAAAACGGCGGCAGAAGCGGCGAAAATCTTGAAAGAACTGCACTGTCCGTTTGTCATTGACCAGAGCAGATATTCCATTTTTGACCGCAGCATCATCGAAAACGGTCTGCGTGAAAGCGCGGTGGAAAACGGCATTGGCATCATCGCGTTCAGCCCGCTTGCGCAAGGGTTGTTGACCGATAAATATTTGAGCGGTGTGCCGCAGAACAGCCGCATGGGAAAAACGCAGCAGCGCGGCACAGGCTTTTTGCCGAAAGACCGTTTGACCCCCACACGGCTTGTGCAAATTGCATCGCTCAACAGAATTGCGAAAAATCGCGGGCAGTCATTGGCACAAATGGCACTCAGTTGGGTGCTTTCGGACACGGCGGTGACAAGTGTGCTGATTGGTGCGTCCGATGCCGCGCAAATCATTGAAAATGCGGCAATCGTCACAGCACCGCCGCTCACACAAGAGGAACTTGCGGCGATTGAAGTCATTTGTCGTGAGCTTTAAAATACAAATTCATTCCGTGCAACCAAAAACCGCTTGAAGCAAAATCTGCTTCAAGCGGTTTTTGATTATTCAATCGTCAACTGCGGCGGTTCGTCCAAATGTTCTGAAACGTATTTGCCGTTTTTTTTGCGCTGACGCACACATTCGGAAAGCAAGTATTCGATTTGTCCGTTCACCGAACGAAAATCGTCCTCCGCCCATGCCGCGAGTGCGTCATACAGCGATGGTGACAGCCGCAGCGGGATTTGTTTTTTTGCATCGCCCATATCAGTAAAGGCTGCCCGAATTGACAATCGGCTGCACATCGTGATTTCCGCACAAAACCACCAGAAGATTCGACACCATGGCGGCTTTTCGTTCTTCGTCAAGCACAATGACGTTCTTTTGATTGAGCTGTTCAAGCGCCATTTCCACCATGCCGACCGCGCCGTCCACAATCATTTTGCGCGCGTCTACAATGGCAGACGCCTGTTGACGCTGCAACATCACGGCGGCAATTTCCGGCGCATAGGCAAGATAGGTAATCCGCGCTTCAATAACGGCAAGTCCCGCATCTGCCACTTTGCTTTGAATTTCGTCTTTGATACGCGCGGCTACAATTTCGCTGGAACCGCGCAAACTGCCTTCGTCGGCAACGCCGTCACCGGTGGTGTCCACATTGGGGGCGACATCATACGGATATAACCGCACGATATTGCGCAGGGCGCTGTCACATTGCAGCGAAAGATATTCCTTGTAATTGTCCACCGTAAACACGGCTTTTGACGTGTCCACCACGCGCCACATCACGGCAATGCCGATTTCAATGGGGTTGCCGAGACAGTCGTTGACCTTTTGACGGTTGTTGTTGAGCGTCATAATTTTCAGCGAAATTTTCTTGCTCACCATCTCTGCGGTGACGTTTTCGTTTGATGTACCGGCAGATTTTGCAAGATTGATGCGCACATCTCCGCTTTGGCTGAGCCGTGTGCTTGCGGCGGGATTGACCGCCGTGCAAAACGGATTGACAAAGTAAAAACCCTCGGTTTTTAAGGTGCCGACATAGTCGCCGAACAGCGTCAAAACCAGTGCCTCCTGCGGCTTAATCACTTTCAAGCCGGCGAAAGGAATCCAGCCGATACACGCCCAAATCACGCCAATCACAATGAGAAACGTAATCTCTGTCACCGCGCCGAAAACAATCAAACCGATGGCTGCAAAATAGGCAAGCAGCAGCGCACATAAAACGAACAACCCGTTTTTTCTGTTCTTCAAAACTTTTTCTTCCATGATGAACCCTCCTGATTTATTTGATATCAAAATGATACCATTAAGATTCATCAATGTCAACTGTTTTCCGAAATTTAATAATCCATATTGAGCGTTGCCAGTCCGTTCAAGGTCAAATCGGCAAGATGTCCCGCTTCAAATTCATAAAAACCCTGTGCCGCAATCATGGCGGCGTTGTCTCCGCACAGGGCAATTTCGGGCAAAAATACCTTTGCACCAAGCGGTTTTGCACCAATTTCCACCGTTTGGCGCAAAGCGGAATTTGCCGCAACGCCGCCCGCAATGCAAATTTGCTTTACATTCATATCGCGCGCGGCAAGCAGCAGCTTTTCTGCCAAAATGCCTGTGATGCGATGCTCAAAACTGGCACAAAGTCCCGCAACATCGAGTGCTTCTCCTTTTTGCGCGGCATTGTGTACGGTGTTGATGACGGCTGTTTTCAGTCCCGAAAAGCTCACATTGTATTTGCCCTCCACGCGCGGTGTCGGCAGAGAATAAGCTGTCGGATTTCCTTTTTTTGCCAAATTGCTGACGGCGGGGCCGCCCGGATAACCGAGACCGAGTGTGCGTGAAACCTTGTCGAATGCTTCGCCGGCGGCATCGTCCACCGTGCGTCCGAGAACGGTAAAGGACGTATAATCGTTCACTTTCACAATATGACTGTGACCGCCGCTTGCCACAAGGCATAGAAAAGGCGGCTTTAAATCGGCGTGTGTCAGGTATAATGCCGCGATATGTCCGCGCAGATGATGCACGGGAATCAGCGGTTTTTGCGCGGAATAGCTGATGCCTTTTGCGAAATTCAGTCCCACCAAAACGGCGCCGATCAGTCCCGGCGCAAAGGTGGCGGCAACACCGTCCATGTCGGCAATTGTGCAGTGCGCGTCGGCAAGCGCCTGCGTCACCACTTGTGAAATATGTTCAATATGGCGGCGGCTTGCGATTTCCGGCACAACGCCGCCGTATAAATTTTGTTCCTCGGCGCTGCTTGCGATGCAGTTTGAACGCAAAATGCGCCCGTTTTCCACCACGGCGGCGCAGGTGTCGTCGCAGCTTGATTCAATGCCTAAAATCTTCATAAGTTTTTCTCCATGATTACCGCATCGTCTGCGGGATTTGCATAAAAATTGCGCCGTGTGCCGATTGCGGCAAAGCCGAGTTTGCGGTACAGCGCAATTGCCGCTGCATTTTTACTGCGCACTTCAAGAAAAATTTTTTGCGCATCTTCTGCCGCAAGCGCCGCAAACGCAAAAGTCAGCAGCGCCGTGCCGACGCCGCGCCGTCTGGCGGCAGCGGCAACGGAAAGCGCATCGAGATTCGCTTCCTCCGCCACCAGAGAAAAACAGCAAAACGCCAAAATAACGTCGTTTTCTTTGGCGACAAAGCATCGCACGGCAGCGCTTTCAAGTGCGGAAAGAATGCCGTTTTCGCTCCAGCCGTCCGCCACCTGCGCTTCAATGGCTGCGACAGCCGCCGCTTCCTGCGGCTCTAATTTCTTAAAAATCATCTCTTACCCCTTGGCGTCATACCATGTTTCGCCGCGGTTTACTTCAGCGCTCAGCGGCACACGCAGGCTTGCCGCGTTTTGCATTTCCTCGCCCAAAATTTTGGCGGCTTTTTCGGCTTCGCCTATCGGACACTCAACAATCAGTTCATCATGTACCTGCAAAATAAGCCTTGCTTCGAGATTTTCAGCCTGCAAGCGGCGATATACGCGCACCATGGCAAGCTTGATGATGTCGGCGGCAGTGCCTTGAATCGGCGTGTTCATCGCCATGCGCTCACCGAGACTGCGCAAATTAAAGTTGCCCGATGCAAGCTCCGGCAAGGCGCGGCGCCGACCGTACAGCGTGGAAACATAGCCGTTTTCACGCCCTTGCTCAATCGTGGAATCCATATATTTTTTCACATTCGGAAAGTTGCCGAGATAGGTTTTGATGAATGCGTCCGCCTCTTTGACCGACACATTGATATCTTTTGCAAGGCTGAACGCGCCGATGCCGTACACAATGCCGAAATTGACGGCTTTTGCGGACGAACGCATGGCGGGCGTGACTTGTTCGGGCGATACGCCGTAAATTTTCGCGGCGGTGCTGCGGTGGATATCCTGCCCCGTCAAAAACGCCTCCTGCATGGCTTTATCATCGGCAATATGTGATAAAATGCGCAGTTCAATCTGGCTATAATCAGCATCAAGCAGCGTTTCGTTCGGTGCGGCAATGAAATATTTGCGCAGACGGCTGCCAAGTTCTGTGCGCACGGGAATATTTTGCAAATTCGGCTCGCCGGACGAAATACGTCCGGTGCGCGTTTCGGTTTGGTTGAATGTGGAGTGAATCCGTCCGTCTGCGCCGATGACTTTCAAAAGACCTTCCACATAAGTGGAATTGAGCTTTTGATAGGTGCGATACAGGAGAATATGGTCAATCACCGGACTGTAATGACGCAAGCTTTCCAGTGTTTCGGCGTTGGTGGAATAGCCGCTTTTGGTTTTTTTGCGCGTGGGCAGTCCCAAATCTTCAAACAGCGCTTTGCCAAGCTGTTTCGGACTGTTGACGTTAAATTCATACCCCACAGCGTCATAAATTGCCGCAAGTTCTGTGGTAAGCACCTTTTGCAGCTCTTGCCCGAACACGGTAATGCCGTTTTTGTCCACCAAAATACCGTGATGTTCCATGCTTGCAAGCACTTCGCACAGCGGCATTTCGATGTCGTCAAGCAGCATCGTCATGCCGTCCGCGTCAATTTTTTTGCGCAGAATGTCACACAGCGGCGCAAGCACACCCGCTTCGGGCAAATCACCGGCAAACGCGGCAACAATGCCATATTCCTGTGCAAGCCGCACAACCGTGTAACTGCTTGCCGCCGGATTCAGCAGATAGGCGGCAAGTTTTGCGTCAAAGGTGATATTGCGCGCGGTTTTTCCGGCGGTAAATGCCGCGCGATAGAGCGGCTTTGCGTCAAAACAGCGCTTTTCGACAGTGGCGTCCGCAAGCAGGTGCAGCAAATCGACGCTGTCAATACTAGAAGTATAAATATTATCATTTTGTACAATAAGGAC
Source organism: Ruthenibacterium sp. (assembly GCA_036635095.1). Classification (GTDB taxonomy): domain Bacteria; phylum Bacillota; class Clostridia; order Oscillospirales; family Ruminococcaceae; genus Ruthenibacterium. The sequence goes on from JAVWRA010000012.1 coordinate 27,117, forward strand.
TGAGTTTTCCGTCACGCCCGTCACGCAAAGATACACAAGTCCCTCTAATTTCGGCAGAGAAACAGACGCAATTTGCGGAATTTCCGCCGCATTTTCGCCCATGGAAAGCTGTGTGGGCGCATCGTTCAAGTGCAGCTTTTCAAGGGTGCCGTACATTTCAAGCGACACCAAAAGCGCTGTTGTTTTTGGAATATCCGGCGCATCTTTGCGATATGTGCCGACGGCGGAATCGACGGGTACAGCGCAGTTGATTTCCGCCAAAACGCGGCTCATTTCCGCTTGTTCTTTGTCGCGCAGCAGCTTTTCACGCACACCTTTTTTAATGCGGGCATCGTCAATCTGTTCATACACGCCGGCGAGCGTGGCAAAATCTTGAATCAGCGTCAGCGCGGTTTTTTCGCCGATGCCGGCAACACCGGGGATATTGTCGGACGCATCGCCCATCAAACTTTTCACTTCAATCAATTGCTTCGGTGCAACGCCGTATTTTTCAAAAACGGCGGCTTCGTCCATCTGCAAAGTGTTGCTTTTTCCGGCAAAAGTGCTGGCGAGCAATACTTTGACATTCGGCCCGATGAGCTGCAAGCTGTCGCGGTCACCGGTGGCAAGCACACACATATCGCCGCGCGCGTGGCAGGCGGCGGCAAGTGTGCCTAAAATATCATCGGCTTCGTATCCTTCGCACGTCACGATTTTGTAGCCGAGGTCGCACAGCAATTCTTTCAAAATCGGCATCTGTGCGGCAAGTTCTTCGGGCATTCCTTTGCGGCCTGCCTTGTAGCCGTCATACATTTTATGGCGAAAGGTGGGCGCACGTAAATCAAACGCAACGGCAACTTCGTCCGGATTTTCTTCGCCGAGCAGTTTTTGTAAAATATTCATAAAGCCAACGATGGCATTGGTAAAGCGACCGTCTTTTGTGGTGAGCAGTTTGATGCCGTAAAAGGCGCGGTTGATGATGCTGTTGCCATCTAAAACCAATAATTTCAAAAGTATTTCCTCCGCTTTTCTAATGGTAAACTTGTGCATCGCGCAGTGTGCGTATATATAAATAGTATACCATATTTTATAAAATTATGGTATACTATTAAAATCTGTAATAAGTATAAAGATATAAGGTTGTATATGAAATTTGGAAATTTGACAATTGCAAATGGCGCGGCGCTTGCACCGATGGCGGGTGTGACCGATAAAACCATGCGCCGCCTGTGTGTATTGCATGGCGCGGCGTGTACCGTCAGTGAAATGGTCAGCGCAAAAGCGCTCACGATGGGCGACAAAAAAAGCCCGCAGCTCATGGCGGGCGGTGGCGGCAATGTGCCGTACGGCATTCAGCTTTTTGGCGCAGACGCGCAAAGCATGGGCGATGCCGCCGCAATGACGGCAGGCGGAAAATATCACGTTCCGTTTGATTTTATCGACATCAATATGGGCTGTCCGGCACCGAAAATCACAGGCGGCGGCGCAGGCAGTGCCTTGCTGAAAAATCCGGTTTTGGCGGAGGAAATCGTCAAAAATGTGGTGCAAAACGCACAGCAGTATCCCGTCAGTGTAAAAATGCGCATCGGCTGGGACGCAGACACGCTCACGGGTG
>JAVWRA010000013.1:0-28443 GCA_036635095.1 Ruthenibacterium sp.
CCGTGTTGCAGGTTTTGCAAACCGGCTATCTGCTTGGCGACAGAGTGATTCGCCATGCAACCGTTGCGGTTGCCGAATAACAAATCCGATGCACAAACTGCATCTGATGATAAATGAAAACAAACCTAACAGATAAAAGGAGATTATAATTATGAGTAAAATTATCGGTATTGACCTTGGCACCACCAATAGCTGCGTTGCTGTTATCGAGGGCGGCGAGCCTGTCGTTATCACCAACGCAGAGGGCGCACGCACCACACCGTCCGTTGTCGGCTTCACAAAAACAGGCGAACGCCTTGTCGGTCAGGTTGCAAAACGTCAGGCAATCACAAACCCCGACCGCACCATCGCCTCCATCAAACGCGAAATGGGTACCGACCATAAAGTGGAAATTGACGGCAAAAAATATACACCGCAAGAAATCAGCGCTATGATTCTTGCAAAACTCAAAGCCGATGCAGAGAGCTATCTCGGCGAAAAAGTAACCGAAGCGGTCATCACCGTGCCGGCATACTTCAACGACAGCCAACGTCAGGCGACAAAAGACGCCGGCGCCATTGCCGGTCTTGAAGTGAAACGCATCATCAACGAGCCGACAGCCGCCGCACTCGCCTATGGCGCAGACAAAGAAAACGACCAGAAAATCATGGTATATGACCTTGGCGGCGGTACATTTGATGTGTCGGTTATCGAGATGGGCGACGGCGTTACCGAAGTTCTCTCCACTGCCGGCGACACGCATCTGGGCGGCGACGATTTCGACAAACGCGTCATTGACTGGCTTGCCGACGAATTTAAAAAAGAGAACGGCGTTGACCTGCGCAGCGACAAAATGGCGGCACAGCGTCTCAAAGAAGCTGCTGAAAAAGCCAAAATCGAACTGTCCGGCGTTGCTTCCACCGCCATCAACCTGCCGTTTATCACAGCAGACGCCAACGGGCCGAAGCATCTTGACACCACACTGACCCGCGCAAAATTCAACGAATTGACAGCAGACCTTGTGGAACGCACCATGGTGCCGACACGTCAGGCGCTCAAAGATGCCGGCTTACAGCCGGGCGAACTGCATAAAGTATTGCTTGTCGGCGGCTCCTCGCGCATTCCCGCCGTGCAGGATGCAGTCAAAGATTTCATGAAAACAGAACCGTCCAAAGGCATCAACCCCGATGAATGCGTTGCGGTTGGCGCAGCCATTCAAGGCGGCGTTCTTGGCGGCGATGTCAAAGGTTTGCTTTTGCTCGACGTCACACCGCTTTCGCTCGGCATCGAAACCATGGGCGGCGTATCGACCCGCATCATCGACCGCAACACCACCATCCCGACCAAAAAGAGCCAGGTGTTCTCCACTGCCGCCGACAACCAGCCCAGCGTGGAAGTGAACGTATTGCAGGGCGAACGTGAGTTTGCGCGCGACAATAAATCGCTCGGCATGTTCCATCTCGACGGTATTGCGCCGGCGCGCCGCGGTGTGCCGCAAATCGAAGTCACATTCGACATTGACGCCAACGGCATTGTAAACGTCAGCGCCAAAGACCTCGGCAACGGCAAACAGCAGAATATCACCATCACCTCCTCCACCAATATGAGCAAAGACGATGTGGAAAAAGCCGTGAAAGACGCAGAGCGTTTTGCCGACGAGGACAAGAAAAAACGCGAAGCCGTTGACACGCGCAACGGTGCCGACCAGATGGTATTTCAAACGGAAAAAGCCATGGAAGAAATGGGCGACAAAATTTCTGCCGATGAAAAATCGGATATCACCGCAAAGTTGGATGCACTCAAAGAAGCGCTGAAAGGCGAGGATTTGGAAGCTATCAAGGCGAAACAGGAAGAAGTTCAAAAAGCGTTTTATGCCGTCAGCGAAAAGGTTTACAAAGAAGCTGCCGCCGCACAGCAAGCAGCAGGCGGCGCACAGAGCGCGGGCGCTGATGCCGGTGCCGGCGCACCGAACGATGCACCGCACGATGACAATGTAGTTGACGCGGACTTCAAAGAAGTTTAATATAAAACTATCCATTGCCCTCATTGCCGCCCCCATTTTTCGGGGCGGCAAATTCTGGGTAGTATGAAACAGGTGATGAATATGGCAGAAAAACGCGATTATTACGAGGTTTTGGGCATTGCCAAAACAGCAACAGACGACGAAATCAAAAGCGCTTACCGCAAATTGGCAAAAAAGTATCACCCCGATTTGAACCCCGACAACAAAGGTGCTGAGGATAAATTCAAAGAGGTTGGCGAAGCGTATGAGGTTTTAAGCGACAAAGATAAAAAAGCGCGGTATGACCAGTTCGGTCACGCGGGCGTTGACCCCAACTTTGGTGCCGGCGGCGGCGGATTTGGCGGCGGTTTCGGCGGCGGCGGTGTCGATCTCGGCGATTTGTTCGGCGATTTATTCGGCGGTGGCGGCGGGTTTGGCGGCTTTGGCGGCGGACAGCGCCGCAGCGCCAATCCAAACGCGCCACGCCGCGGTGCGGACATTCGCGTCAGCCTTGTTCTCTCCTTTATGGAGGCGGTACACGGCTGCACAAAAACCGTGTCTGTCAACAAACAGGATGCCTGTCCCGAATGCGGCGGCTCCGGTGCTGCCAAAGGCACTTCTCCGGAGACATGCAGCAGTTGCCGCGGTTCCGGCTTTGTGACGGTGCAGCAGCGCACACCTTTTGGTGTGATGCAGTCGTCTCAGCCTTGTTCTCACTGCGGCGGCAAGGGAAAAATCATCAAAACACCGTGCAGCAAATGTCATGGCAGCGGAAAAACCGCTGTCTCAAAACGCGTGGAGGTCAAGGTGCCGGCAGGCATTGATGACGACCAAAGCATGCGTCTTTCCGGTCTGGGCGACACCGGCAGCAACGGCGGGCCGGCAGGCGATTTGATTGTGATTGTCACCGTGCGTCCCGACACAATGTTTGAGCGCGACGGCTATGACGTACATGTCACCGTGCCGCTCACCTACAGTCAGGCAGTTGTCGGCGCACAGGTTGTTGTGCCTACCATCGACGGAAAAGTGGAATACACTGTGCCGGAAGGCACACAGAGCGGCACCACATTCCGTTTGCGCAGCAAGGGCATTCAGTATGTCAACGGACGCGGACGCGGCGACCAATATGTCCATGTCACGGTTGAAATTCCGAAAAAGCTCACCAAGGCACAGCGCGAGGCGCTCAAAAACTTTGAGGACACACTCAAAGACGACAATTATGAACAGCGCAAAGGGTTTTTCAAGAGTTTGAAAGACAAATTTGACGCGAAATAAGCATCAAAACAGAGGCGGAATAAAATCCGCCTCTGTTTTTTAATTCGATACCTGCTTTACAGCGTTGCGTTGAACGCGGCAATGAGCGACGCCCATGTCACACTGCCCACAATGCCGTCGGCTTTTAACCCGCGGCTTGCTTGAAACTGAATGACCGCCGTTTTGGTGGCGTTTCCGTATTGTCCGTCAATCGTCAGGCTTTTGGCGAGAACTGCGTTTAAATAGCTCTGCACAAACCGCACTGCATCGCCGGACGCGCCGATATTCAGCGCATAACCCGGATATTGGCTTGTGACATGCGTGTGATGCAGCGCCGTGAGCGCGTTGCGCACAAGCACAATCTGATTCCACGAATTTTTACCCAAAATGCCGTCAGCCGTCAAACTGAACTGCCCTTGAAAACGGCGCGTTGCGTTTGTCATATTGCTGCCGTAAGCGCCATCGACGCTCTGCTGATTGATGGCACGATACAGCGCGCCGCACTCATTGAGCGCGCTTTGCATATGGGTGACATCTTGCCCCGTCATGCCGCTTTGCATACTGATGCCGGGGTAGGTATCGGCGGTGGAACCGTTGAGCGCCATCGTTTTTGACACAATGGAATTCCATGTGAGCTGACCGATTTTGCCGTCCGGCGAAAGACCCGCAAGCGCCTGATAGGTCACCACCGATTGTTTGGTTGCATTGCCGAATTTTCCGTCCACCGTGAGGGTATGCAGTGTGGGATAAATTGCTTTGAGTGCGTTGAGATATGTTTGCATCCGCGCCGTTGTTGTGCCGGACGAGCCGATTTGCAACACGGTACCCGGATAAACAGGACTGATACTGGGCATTAAAAAACCTCCTTTTGCTTCTATCGCAAACTGTGAATGCGTTCGTATGCAATCACAGTTCGCTATATCCTATGCAAAAGGAGGGGCAAACGTGCCTATTTTTTTTGATGTTTTTCCACTGCTTTTAACAGCGTGTACATCAAAGCCACATCAATGGGGAGCTTGATGCAGTTTTTGATGAGACGCACGGAAGTGATGATAAACGCATTGCCGTACATGATGTTCAGCCACAGCGGTGTGAGGAAAAAGTTGACGACCACAACCACAGACAGACATGCCAAAAATGTGCGCAACAGCGTGACCGGACGTTTGTACAAAAAGCAGCCGTACAAAAAGCCTGTCACAAATTCGCTAAGCACGAAACCGATGAAAAAACCGCCGTTGGGGCGCATGACATACCCGAGTAAATCGGTGACAACACCGGCAATTCCCGCCACAAGCGGCCCGTATAAAAAGCCGCAAGCGGCGGCTGCCAAAAAAGAAAAACCGATTTCCAAAAATTGGCTGACCATAATCGTAAGCTGGTTGAGTGCCAGTGCAAGTGCAGACAAAACACCGGCGCCCGCAAGCGTTTTTGTTTTGCGCAGTTGCAAACCGGAATCGGCAATGCGCGCCTTTAAATCAGATAACGCGGTGAAAAATGGCATAAAAAATACTCCTTTCTATTGCGACGTTGCCGCAGAAAGGAGAAAGATTCCCGCTTTGTGCAGCAGCGGGATGCGAACCCAACACCGCAGCAAATCCATAGGATTTGCCTTCGTCCGTTTTGCAACTCCCCGTCAAAACGACACTTAACGCGCAAGGTTCTACTCTGCTTATCGCATTCAGTATACCATAATTCAATACAAAAAGAAAGCCTGTATTTTGTCGAAAATGTTACTTGTATTCTTTTCAGAATACGCTATAATAAAATTAGTAAACCTCTATCCTACGACAAAAATATATTTTAAAGGAGAAAAAACGATGGATATTGCTGCAAAAATCGAGGAAATAACCGCGAAAATCAAAGCTGACCCGAACCTTGGCGAGGAGTTTAAAAAAGACCCCATTAAAACGCTGGAGAGCATTTTGGGCGTTGATTTACCCGATGAAGCCGTTGCCGGTATCGTCGAAGGTCTCAAAGCAAAACTATCTTCCGACAACATCGAAAACGTCATTGACGAAGTGGAAGACAAAGCCAAAGCCGCCGGTTTTGGCAATATCATTGACAAAGTGGAAGGCTTTTTCGGCAAAAAAGAATAAGCTTTTTCAAAGCAAAAACGGACGGCATTTCTGCCGTCCGTTTTTTGTTTTTGTGCATTTACCACTCGTTTTTATGCCCGACATATTGCTCCACGCGGCGCACAATCATATCAAATGCCACAAGGTTTTTACCGCCCTCCGGCACAATCAAATCGGCATATCGCTTGCTCGGCTCCACAAACTGCTCGTGCATGGGTTTTACCGTGGTGAGATATTGCGTCACAACGCTTTCCAGTGTGCGCTCACGTTTTTTCACGTCACGCACCACGCGGCGCAAGATGCGAACATCGGCGTCGGTGTCTACAAAAATTTTCACATCCATCAATTCGCGCAGTGCCGGCTCGGTGAAAATCAAAATACCTTCCACAATAATCACGCTTGCCGGCGCAATCAACAATGTTTCATCCGCGCGGTTATGCACGGTGAAATCATACGTCGGACATGCAATCACCGCACCGTTTGCGAGTTCCTTCACTTGTTCAATCATCAATTCCGTGTCGAACGCGTCCGGATGGTCATAATTGAGCTTACAGCGCTCCTCATACGGCAGTTCATCGTGGCGCTTATAATAATTGTCGTGGCTGACAACGGCAACATCTTCGCCAAACCGTTCTTTGAGCCGCTTCACAAGCGTTGTTTTTCCGCTTGCCGTGCCGCCCGCAATCCCGATAATAAAGCTGTTCATGGCGTTCCTCCACATATCAAATCTGTTAGTAGGCTATTTTGAAAACCGCTTTTTTGATTTTGTCGTATCCCTCTGCTTTGATGGTCGGTTTGTGCGGTTCCTCTACCATAAACACCGCAAAACGTCCCTCGCCCAATACCATGGCGGCGCTTGTTTCCGCGTGATACAGGGCAATATCCTTGTCAGCATCATACGCTTTTTCTTCAACAAGTTCGCCCAGTGCCACTTCGCACAATTCCACGCCCTCTATATCAAGCTGTAAATCCATGTATTTCGAATGCGTTTCAAACGGACGCCCTTCGCCGCACGTCGGCTCTGCCTCCATCACATTGACGAAAACATTCTCGCCGTCAATGACTGTTTTCCCCAGTGGCAGCGCAGTCAAATCGTGTTCCTCAATATACGCAATTGCCGTATCGAGATGCTCAAACATCCCTGTATACTGGCTGATATTTTCAATGGCATCGTAAAGCATAAAAAACCTCCTATTTGCAAGCAGCGCAGATAGCGCCTACCTACAGTATAGCAAAATGCGCAGAGGAATGGTATCCTCTGCGCACATTTTTTTGCAATTTTTTTATTTTGACAAATCCGGCAAACTTGCCGCGGCAACACTCTGTCCGACACGGCGTGTTTTCTCGTCCGGTGTTTCCGGCACAAATGTGATGGACGGATATTCTTCTTTCAGCACTTTTGCCGCCTGTTCCATCAAAATATCGCCGCCTTTTCCGGAGGTGACGCGTCCGAGCATCAGCACATGGCGAATGTCATAGAACATGGCATAAAGCGCCAGTGTATGACCGAGATAGGTACCGATAGAGGAATAGATTTTGGCGGCACGGGGGTCGTCTGCCTCCATCAAAACCTGCACTTCTTTGAGTTTATCCGCCGGAGATTCGCCGGTGAGTGTGATGCCCGCGCGCGGTGCGAGTTTAATCACGCCGTCTTGGCTGAAATACTTCACGCCGCAACCGATATCGCCGCTCCATTCGTCCGCCATGGCGTTCGCTTGTCCGTCAACCGGTGCAAACGCAAGCTCGTTCAGCCAACCGGTGATATTGCCCTCAACATCCACATAGCCGACTGCTTCACTGGTACCCATGGCGATGCCGAGAATGCCATTGTCGTTGAGACCCATTGCACCCGCAAGTGCGGTCACGTCGCCGTCATTGGCAACAATCACCGGCACATCGCCGAGTTCTTTGGCGGCGCGCGTGTAGATATTTTTGACTTTCGCCGCAAAATCTTCCGGACTTACTTTCAAAAATAAAGACGCTACCATGCACTTATTGTCCACATACACACCGGCAGACGACACGCCGATGGCGTCCACGCGCGGCATTTTGGAGGCGGCTGTTTTGAACGCTTCCACAATGCCGTCAAAATGATAATCGGGATTGGGATTTGTTTTCGGATACCAGACCACTTCTTCGCTGTACACCGGCACACCGTCGATGACAGCGGACACTTTGCGGTCAGACCCGCCGGCGTCAAAACCGATGCGGCAGCCGTCCATATGGCGCCCGATGGCTTCCGGTTTGCTGTGTGCAATCGGTTTTTTGTCATACGGTGCGGACTCCACGATAAAATCGGTTTCGTACACGCGTTCCATAAATTCTTTGTCAAACGCGCGCGTACCGTCTTTGCTGTATGCGGCACGAATGACGGCGGCAATCGCATCATCACCGCAGATTGTCACCTTAAAACCGCCCCAGCTCCAGAGCAAAAACTTGACAAGGCGATCCACATAATAGGCATCTGCCGCCTGCATTTCAGGTGTGCCGTAAGTTTTGGTTTCGTAAGTGCCGATTTGACCCGCACTGCGTTCCACGGCAATGCAAAGCGGTTTCGTCGCGCCTTTTTGGTAGTTTTGGAAAAATAAGCCGAGTGGCACAAAGCCCTCGTCCAGTTCAGGTACGTTTTGCATTGGAATTTCAACATTTAAAAATCTCATGACAATCGCTCCTTTTTATTACGTTGCGACAGAAAAGCCGCTGTTTTGATAGTTTCATTCTACCACAGTTCCATTTATTTTGCTTGTATTATCTGTGCGTGTTTTTTGCACTTTCAGCGACAGGTGTATCGTCCGTAAACTCAAACAACACTTTCGGCTCAATGTTCAGCGCCCGTGCAATGTCAAACACGGTGGCAATGGAGAACGCCGTTTGCATATTGGGGGCTTCTATATGACTTAAAAAGCCGCGGCTGATAAATGCTTTTTCCGCCAGTTTCTCCTGTGAAAATTCGTGAAATTTACGATATCTTGCTATATTTCTGCCCAGTTGTCGAAACATTTCTTCATTATTGATGCTTTCCACCCTCTTTGTTTTATTGTACCCAGTAAAACAGAGTGTGGTAACCTTTCAAATTATAGCAAATTGTGCTATAATAGAGCGCAATAGCTATCTTATATAACGCAAATTGCCATATGGAGGAAAGCAACATGAAACGAAAAAATCCGACACCGCAGCAGGTGCGCAAAGAAATTGAAACAGCCATCACCGCCGCATGGGAAAGTGAAGATGATGCCACACAATTACAGCAAAAAATGCTTTTTCCGGAGGGAAAACCCGATGTTGAAACCTTTTTGACGCGCATGGCGGCACAGATTAAAAGCAATTCCGGCATGTCATAATTGCCGCAAAACAAGCGCTGCAAACAGCAACAGGCGCTGCCGTGGCAGCGCCTGTTTTCATCTTATGCCGCGTGTAAAACGCACGGCTGCGGCAAGCCGTTTTGCTTGTAATAGCCTGTGCGCGTATGCGGACAGGCTGCCGTGGCAAGACCGCCGCTTTCGGTGCAATACGCCGCCGTTTGCACGGTTTCGTCTGTGTCAAACGCCTTGTCATCTTGTGTGCGGCGCATTTGATTCATCACGCTCTGCCATGCTTTTGTGGGTGCATGTGTGCCATAGGAAGTGTTGAGTGCAAAGCCGGAATCGTATCCGTACCACGTTGCGGTGCATTGATACGGTGTCAGACCGATGAACCAGTAGTCGCGATTATCCGACGTTGTGCCGGTTTTGCCGATGCTTTCCATCGCACCGCGCACTGCATAACCTGACGCTGTGCCGTTGTTTTCCATCACGCCCATCAAAAGGCGGTTCATGATAAACGCGGTGTCGGCATCCAGTACCCGCTTTGTTTCAATTTCCGGCGCAAGCACTTCGCGTCCATAGCCGGTTTCAACGCCGGTGTAGCTGTGCGGCGTTGTGTACATGCCGCCGCTGCCGAACATCATATATGCCGCCGCCATTTCATACGGTGTTACGCCATATGTGGAAGACCCAAGCACCATCGGGCCCGCCGCTTTGTCTTTTGGCACAAAGCTTGTGATGCCAAGCTCGCCGCGCACAAAGCGATAAATATTGCCGATGCCCGCTTTTTCGCCCACACGCACAGCGATGGTGTTGATGCTCTGTGCAAGTGCATCTGCCACAAGCACATCTTTTTCGGAATAGGTCTTGCTGAAGTTTGCGGGCCAGTCTTTTTTCTCGCCTGTTTTTTCATCGGTCACTTTGCGCACCGGCATATCTAAAAATGGCGTTGACCAGTTTATTTTATTGTTTTGCAGTGCAAGCGCATACGCGCCGATCGGCTTCATGGTGCTGCCGACCTGTCGCACGGCGTCGGTGCCGCGATTGAACCCGCGGCTCACTTCTTTTTTGCCGATGCCGCCCACCACCGCTTTGAGCGCGCCGTCATAACCGAGCGACACCATCGCCGCCTGCGGCGTTTCCACAACGTCCTTTTTCACGGGATTGCCCGCTTCGTCCAGCACCTGTTTGCCGTCTTTGTCATACACAATCGCCTGCGTTTCCACACCCGGCTGCGGGAAAAACTGACTGCCGTTTTCCATGGTTTTTTCCATGGTGCTTTGCAGTGCGGTATCCACCGTGGTGTAAATGCGCAAACCGCCGTTATACAGCAGATTGGTGGTTTCGCTGCGGTCAAGCCCGTATTCTTTTGACAGCCCGTCCGACACTTCCTCAATCACCGCATCGGTAAAATAGGTGGTGCGCTGCGTTTCCGGCACAATCACTTCGCCTGCTTCCAGTGCAACACCCTGCGCACTGGCGGCAAGATACTGTTCCTCGCTGATATACGCCTGTTGCCACATTTCATATAAGATATAATTGCGCCGTGTGATGTGGTTTTCAAGGTGTGTTGTCGGGTCGTATCGATACGGATTTTTAGTGATGGCGGCAATGGACGCACATTGTTCCAGTGTCAATTCGCTCACCTTTTTGTTGAAAAGCTTTTGGCTTTCCGCCTCCACGCCCGCCGTGTTGCCCGTGAAGCTGATGACATTGAGATACGCTTCCAAAATCACATCTTTACTGTATGTCGCGTCCATTTTATAGGCGCGGTAAATTTCGCGCACTTTGCGCAGATATCCCTGCATACCGCCTGCGTCATCGTCCCGCGTGAGATTTTTGATGAGCTGTTGGTCGATGGTGGACGCACCTTGTTTGATGCCGTCCTCGCCGCCGAAATATGTGCCGGTCACCATGTATTTTGCCTCGTTTAAAAAGGCAAAAATCGTGCGTTTCATGCTGACGCCTTTGTGTTTGTAAAAATCTTTGTCCTCAATGGCAACAAACGCCTGCTGCATATAAAGCGGAATTTCCGACAGCGGCACCCAGCTTTTTTGCTGTGTGGCTTCCAAACGCGCATACTCCGTCCAGTCCTGCGTACCCGCGTCCTGCGCATATAAAATGGTGGCGTCACGATGCGGAAGCTGCTCTAAATCGAGCCAGAGAAAATCGTTTTGCGTGTTGAAATGAATATACGCGCCTAAAAAAAGGCATACACACACAAGTGCTGCGGCGCACACGGAAAGAAACGCCTTTAAAAGCCTGTGTTTTTTGCGCTTTTTATGGGGCGTTTTCGGAGCATCCTTTTGCTTTTTCTGCGGTGTATGCTCTATTTTTTCTTGTTTTTGCGCCGCTTCCTGCGCGGCAAGATAACTCGCCGGCAGGCGGATATTGCGCGGCGGTTTTTCATTGAAATCCACAAGACGGCTCCTTTTACTGCAAACGCGACAGGGCAACGCCGCAAAATTCTAAGCGTATCATCGCTTAAAACAGTACGGCATTGCCCCGCTTATCGTTATTTTTCTTTTTTGGTCAGCGGGGTGCGCGTTCCGTTTTCGTCCACGATGACCGTGTGTTCTAATTGCGTTTGCAAAGACGCTTTCATCGAGGCGATATACTCTTGACGCAACGAGGCTTGCTCTTGTTTTTCTTCATCAGAAAGACCTTCCGCTGTGCGGCTTTTGGCGGCAAGCGCGTTAATCCTTGTGATATTTTCCGGCTTCATGCGGCTTTCTTCCTTTCGCAAAACGGTCGCGCGGTTTTGAACCATAGGACGGTTTTTTGCCCTTGTATTCGCCGCCGGCATGATGTGCAAACACCGCTTTGGATGCAATGCGCGTGTACGTGACTTCCTGCTGTTTGATTTTGCCCTTGGGCATTTCGGCAATCACTTTGTCGGCATTTTCTTTGGAGAGGTCAATTTCGGTGTGGTCGGCATAAATATTGATTTTGCCGATGTCGGACGCCGAAAGACCGGTGCCTTCCACAATCGCGCCTACAATAAAGTTTGGCCCGATTTTTGCGTCTGAACCAATGCTGACGGAAATCCATGCGCGGCCTGCCGACGTTGTGCCGGTGCCTTTGTGACCGCTTGTTGCCGTGATGCTGCGCACATTATGCACGGCGGCAAGGCGTTTGTTTTTGTTTTGCAGACGTGCGCAAAGCACTGCCGCGACGTCGGCGGCTTCCACGCCCTCTTTCACAAGGTCGTCCACAAATTTTTTCCACTCATAGCCGGATTGTTCCAACACACCCTTGCGAATTTCATCGGCAAAGGTGGCAAACCCGTGTGCGCTGATGCTCTCGATGCTCGGCACTTCACGCGCTTCAATCGGCGCTTTGATATAACGTTCAATTTCACGCACACGCATGAGCTGTGCGCGGTTGGCGGCAAGGGTGTAGCTTGCGCCTTTTTTGCCTGCGCGCCCTGTGCGTCCGATGCGGTGAATATAATATTCATACTCCTGCGGAATGTCGTAGTTGAATACGGCTTCAATGTCCTCAACGTCAATGCCGCGCGCGGCAACGTCGGTGGCAATCAAGATATTATTGCGTCCGCTTTTGAAATCCGCCATCACGGCGGTGCGCTGGCTCTGCTTCAAATCGCCATGGATGCCCGCCGAGCGAAAACCTGCCGCATTGAGGTCAGCCACAAGCTCGTCCACCATGCTTTTGGTGTTGCAAAACACAAGCGCACGTTTCGGACGATGAAATTCAAGCAATAATTTCAGCGCATCGTTTTTGCCGCCCTGCGGAATATTGTAATAGCTCTGGTCGATGCTTTCCACGGTTTTTGCCCCGCCATCTACCGCCACCATCACCGGTTCGTGCTGAAAATCCTGCGTTATCTGCATAATCGCACGCGGCATGGTTGCGCTGAACAGCACCGTTTGGCGGTTTTCGGGCGCACTTTCAAGAATCGTGCGGATATCGTCAATAAAGCCCATGTTGAGCATTTCGTCGGCTTCGTCCAAAATCACGGTTTTGAGATGGTCAAGTTTGAGCGTTTTGCGGCGCAGATGATCCATCAAGCGTCCCGGCGTACCGATGACGATTTTGGCGGTTTTGAGCGCACGGATTTGAATATCCATCGGCTGACCGCCAAAAATAACGGCAGTGGAAACGCCCGGCAGATATTTTGCGAATTTGCGAATTTCACCGGCAGTTTGTACCGCAAGCTCACGCGTGGGGCTTAAAATCAGCACACTCGCGCGGTCGGCACAGTCTGCCGCCATTTGTACCACCGGAATACCGAATGCCGCGGTTTTGCCGGTGCCGGTAGAGGAACGCCCTGTGACATCCTTCCCCGCTAAAATCGGAGGAATTGCACCGCTTTGAATGGCGGTGGCTTCGTCAAAGCCGAGTTCAGCGACGGCGCGCAGGATTTCCTCGCGCAGGGAAAGTTCATTAAATTGCATTTTTTACCTTATTTCTTTCATATTTTAACAATCATTTTATAGAGACATTTTAGTATACCATAAATTGTGCGTTTTGCATAGTATTCTTTTGCAATTTTTAGCAAAAATACCCGCACAAAACAGACCTCTCCATAGAAAGATCTGCTTTGTACGAGTCATAATAGAAGAAATTGAGAAGGAGTGTTTCATTTATGTGAACCCGCAATGCGGGGAGTTGGTTGGCGTCGGGCAGATGGTTTTTGCCATGACCCGACTTTTGTGTGGGAGCTTTGCTCCATGCTTTGTAGACTGCACATTCGGCAAAAGATTTCTTTCGCCCTGTGCTGCAAAGATTGTTTTCTTTGTGGCATGATTCTATTATACGGGTGACTTGTGAACAAAATGCGTGGTAGATTTTAATTCTTTTGTAACAATTTGTGATATAATTGTGTGAAGCGGAGGTGCTTTGCCATGAACTATCAACTTGAAATGGAACAAATTATACAGAATCTGGGCGATGCTGTGCCGAAATTGCTCTTGCATTCGTGCTGTGCGCCGTGTTCGAGCGCCGTATTGGAGACGCTTTGTCAGCATTTTGAAATTACGGTCGATTATTATAACCCGAATATTGACCCGCCCGCCGAATATGAGCGCCGCGCGGCAGAACAGGCACGTTTTATCGCCGAAACGCCGCGGCTGCATCCACTCACGTTCATGAAAGCGCCCTATCAGCCAAACGATTTTTACACGGCAGTCAAGGGACTTGAACAAATTCCGGAAGGCGGCGAGCGCTGCTTTGCGTGTTATGCGCTGCGGTTGCGGCAAGCGGCAGTGACGGCAAAAGAAAACGGATTTGATTTTTTTACGACAACGCTGTCCGTCAGTCCGCATAAAAACGCCGCAAAACTCAATGCAATCGGCTTTGCCTTGCAGGACGAAATCGGTGTGCGCTATTTGCCCGCCGATTTCAAAAAGAAAGAGGGGTTCAAGCGCAGCATACAGCTTGCGGCGGAGCATCACCTCTATCGGCAAGATTACTGCGGCTGTGTTTTTTCACGCAGCGCACGTGAAAACACGGCAAAATAGGCGCATCATGCGACTTTTATGCAATCAAAAAGCAGGCATTCCGCTCGGAACGCCTGCTTTTTTTCGATTCGTTAAAAAAGTCCGCTGATGACGCCGTTTTCGTCCACGTCAATGCTTTCTGCCGCCGGACGCTTCGGCAAGCCGGGCATCGTCATGATATCCCCCATCACCACCACCACAAAGCCGGCACCTGCCGAGAGACGCACACCGCGCACGGTCATGGTAAAACCGGTCGGTGCGCCGAGCAATGCCGCATTGTCGCTGAAGCTGTACTGCGTTTTCGCAATGCAGACAGGCAATTTGTCAAAGCCGTTTTGCACCAGCTCCGCAAGCTGCTTTGCCGCCGGCCCGCTGATGGACACCTCTGCCGCACCGTAAATATTTTTGCACACGGCACGTATTTTATCCTCGAGTGACGCATCGTCATCGTATGTAAAGTGAATAGGCTTGTCATTCAAAATGGCAAGTGTTTTTTCGGCGAGTTCAATTCCGCCTTTGCCGCCTTTGGCAAACACCTCGCTCAGCGCACACGGTACATTTTTTTTGGCGCAAAAATCGCGCAAAAACTGATGTTCCTCGGCGCTGTCGGTTGGAAACGCATTGACGGCAACGCAGACCGGCAAGCCGAATTTTTCCTGTATATTGTCGATATGACGCGCTAAATTTGCGCTGCCTGCCGCAAGAAGCGCCACATTCGGCTCACCCAGTTTGTCTTTTGCACAGCCGCCGTGATGTTTGAGCGCGCGCACCGTTGCCACCAGCACCACCGCGCTCGGACGCAGTCCCGATAAACGGCATTTGATGTCCAGAAATTTTTCAGCGCCGAGATCTGCACCGAAACCGGCTTCCGTCACGACATAATCGCCGAGTTTCATGGCAAGTTTTGTTGCCATGACGCTGTTGCAGCCATGGGCAATATTGGCGAACGGGCCGCCGTGTACAAGCGCCGGCGTATGCTCCAGAGTTTGGACCAAATTGGGGTCAAACGCGTCTTTCAAGAGCGCCGCCATTGCGCCGGATGCGCCGATTTCGCCCGCCGTCACCGGTGCGCCCTCATAGGTATAACCCACCACAATGCGCGCTAAGCGCGCTTTTAAATCGGACAAATCGGTGGCAAGGCAGAAAATCGCCATCACCTCGCTCGCAACCGTGATGTCATAGCCGTCCTCGCGCGGCGTTCCGTTGGCTTTGCCGCCAAGTCCGTCGGTCACATAGCGCAGTTGGCGGTCATTCATGTCCACACAGCGTTTCCATGTGATGCGGCGCGGGTCAAGATGCAGCGCATTGCCGTGAAAAATATGATTGTCTATCATGGCGGCAAGCAAGTTATTTGCCGCGCCGATGGCGTGTAAATCGCCTGTGAAATGCAGGTTGATGTCCTCCATCGGAACAACCTGTGCATAACCGCCGCCGGCGGCACCGCCTTTGATGCCAAACACGGGGCCAAGGCTCGGCTCACGCAGCGCAAGCACAACTTTTTTGCCCATTTGATGCAGCGCATCGCCCAGTCCGACACTGGTGGTGGTTTTTCCCTCGCCTGCGGGTGTGGGACTGATTGCCGTCACCAAAATCAGTTTTCCGTCCGGCTGATTCGCCATTTTTTTCACGAGACGATGGTCCACTTTCGCTTTGTACTTGCCGTAGGGAATGAGATTTTCGTCTGCCAAACCAAGTTTTTGTGCAACCGAGGTCACCGTGTCCAGTGTCGCTTCCTGTGCGATTTGAATATCACTTTTCATCCCAAAACTCCTCCTCATATCAAACGCGCTTTACGTATAATTTTGTCGTACACAAAAGTTTAACAAATTCTGCGGAAAAATACAAGTAATTGCGTTTGCTTTTTAGCGCGCGGAATGGTAAACTGAATAAAATAAGTTAAAGTCGCCTTTTTATAAGATGGGAGTTTCCAAATGGAAATACAAATTATTGCAGATACCAGTTGTGATTTAACACCCGCCCTCGCGAATGTGCTGCGCGTGGCACTTGTGAGTTTTAAGCTCAATATCGGTGCCGATACTTTTGTGGACGATGCCGCGCTCGACATCAAACAGCTCATTGCCGCCATGAAAGCATACAAGGGTTCGGCGGCAACCGCCTGCCCGTCACCCGATGAATTTGCCGACTGTATGCGCAAGGCAAAAGAAAGCCTTGTCATCACCATTTCAAGCCATCTTTCCGGCTGCTACAATTCCGCCATGGTCGCGCGCGACATGGTGCTTGAGGAAGACCCCACACGCAAAATTCATGTGTTTGACAGCGAAAGCGCCGCCGCCGGCGAAACACGCGTGGCACTGCTTTTGCGCGACATGATTGACGCGGGACTGCCTTTTGAAGAAATCGTCACACGCGGTACCGAATTTATCCGCACCATGCACACACGCTTTGTGCTGGAGGATCTTGGCAATTTAATCAAAAACGGACGCATTTCCAAAGCCGCCGGTCTGCTTGGTACGATGCTGAATCTGCGCCCGATTATGAGCGATGACGGACACGGCGAAATCATCTGCATTGAAAAAGTGCGCGGCACACAAAATTCCATGCGCCGCTTGGTGGAAATCATTGCCGAAACAACGCAGAGCGTAACGCAGGGCAGTATGACAATGGTCCTCAGCTATTGCAATTGTGTCGAGCGCGCAACGGAGCTGAAAAAAAATATTTTAGCCAAATGCGCCGCATTCGACAAAGTGATTATGGTGCCGACAGCGGGTCTGTCCACCGTATATGCCAACGATGGCGGCGTGGTGCTTGCCTATTAGTCACCTGCGTAAAATAGCGAAAACAGCAAGGGAATTCTCAAAAAGGGTTCCCTTGTTTGCTGTTTCGTTGTATAATGTATTTTGTATGAATCAAAATCGAAAGCAAGGAGACTGTGCGTGGAATTTCATTATCTTGACAACGCCGCCACCACCCGCGTGAGCGATGCTGCGGCGACAATGGCAAACGACGTTTTGCGCACACATTTTGCGAATCCGTCCTCCTTATATACGCCCGGCGCACAAAGCGAGGCTGTCATTGACACCGCGCGCGCGTGTGTGGCGTCCGCACTCGGCTGTTCTCCCGCAAATATCACCTTTACTTCCTGCGGGTCAGAGGGAAACAATCTTGCCGTTTTCGGTGCGGTATCTGCGCGCAAAAAATGGGCAGATACCGTTGTCGTCACCGGATATGAGCATCCGAGCGTTCAAAACTGTATGCGCCATCTTGCCGCAAACGGATGGAACGTCATCACGATTTTTCCGGACAGCGCAGGACATATTGACGCCGATGCCCTTATAAATGCCGTCACGCCGACCACCGCACTTGTGGCGGCAATGCACGTAAACAACGAAATCGGTTCCATTTTAGATGTCGCGTCCATCGCCGCGCGCGTCAAAGCAAAAAACAATCGCACGGCGGTACATGTTGACGGCGTACAGGCGCTTGGCAAACTGCCGTTGAAACTTGCCGACACCGCCATTGACAGCTACACCGTTTCAGGTCATAAAATTCACGCGCCGAAAGGTGTGGGCGCGCTCTATTTGCGCAAAGGCTATTTTATTGCACAAACTTTTTTTGGCGGCGGACAGGAAAACGGGTTTCGTCCCGGCACCGAAAATATCGCCTACATCGCGGCGTTTGGCATTGCTGCCGCGCAAATTTCCGCCGCACAGGCACAGAATGCGGTTCATTTGCAGGCGCTGTGTGACCGTCTGCTTGCGGCGCTGTCGCAAATGCCGCACATCACACGCAACAGTCCGTCAAACGCGCTTTCCTCGCTTGTCAATTTTTCCGTATCCGACATCAAAAGTGAAACCATGCTGCATTTTCTTGAAAGCCGCGGCGTGTATGTCTCGAGCGGTTCTGCATGCAGCAAAGGAGAAGCCAGCCACACACTCACCGCAATGCACCTGCCGAAACGCCGCATTGACACGGCTTTACGCGTGAGCTTTTGTGCCGAAAACACATTTGCAGATGTCGATGCGCTTCTTGCCGCTTTACAGGAAGGCATGGAAACACTCTCAAAAATTCGATAAAAAACAGATACGATAAAGGGAAAAAGACACATGAAAGAACTGATTATGGCATATCAAGGCGAGATGGCACTCAAAGGACTCAACCGCGCCACCTTTGAAAGCGCACTGCTGAAAACCATGCGCCGCCGCTTGAAACCGGTGGGTAAATTTAATGTTTATAAGGCGCAGTCCACCATGTATGCCGAGCCGCTTGAAACCCTCGACATGGAGGACGCTTTTTCGCGCATTTCTAAAATTTTCGGCATTGCAACCATCAGCCGCGCAGCCATCTGCGAAAAAGATTTTACACAGATTGCCGAAACGGCAAAAACCTATCTTGCCGCCGAATTAAACGCGGCAAAAACGTTCAAAGTAAGCGCGCGCCGTGCCGACAAAACTTTTGCGATGGACAGCATGGAAATTGCGCGTGAACTCGGCGGTATTCTGCTTGACGCCTATCCGCATCTCACGGTGGACGTACATCATCCCGACCTCAATGTCACTGTGGAAATTCGTGATTTCGGCGCCTATGTACACGGCGGCAAAAAGCAGGGCGCAGGCGGATTGCCGGTGTCCACCTCCGGCAAAGCGGCGCTGATGCTCTCCGGCGGCATCGACAGTCCCGTGGCGGCATATATGATGGCAAAACGCGGTCTTACCTTGATTGGCGTACACTTTGCAAGCCCGCCATACACCGGTGAGCGCGCGCGCGGCAAGGTTCTGCATTTGGCACAGCTTCTCACGCCGTACACCGGCAATATGAACGTCTATGTGGTGCCGTATACAAAGCCGCAGGAGTTTATCCGCGACACCGCACCCGAAGAATTGTTTACCGTACTCATGCGGCGCAGCATGATGCGTATTACGCGGATGCTGTGCGATAAAGAAAACGCCGAGGCAATCATCACCGGCGAAAGTTTGGCACAGGTAGCAAGCCAAACCTTGCGCGCCATCGCCTGCACAGACGCGGCACAGGATTTGCCGGTTTTTCGCCCGTGCATCGGCATGGACAAAACAGAAATTATCGATATTGCGCGCAGAATCGGCACATTTGAAACCAGCATTCTGCCGTATGAGGACTGCTGCACCATTTTCACACCCGCACATCCGCGCACAAAACCGCATCTTGATGAAATTGAAAGTGCCGAGCGTCTCATGATGCCGGAGCTTGCAGAATTGGAAGCTGCCGCGGCAGAAAATACACCGGTTGAATTTTGCATCGTTTCATGATATATTAAATATTTAGCAGCGCATCGAAAGAAGGGCTTTTTTGGAAGCAGAGATTATCGCCGTCGGCACCGAGCTTTTGCTTGGGGACATTTTAAACACCAATGCACAATATTTGAGCAAAGAACTTGCCGAACTCGGCATCAGTGTGCATTTTCAAACCGTGGTCGGTGACAATCCGGCGCGGCTGCAAAGCGTACTGCGGCAGGCAATGTCACGCAGCGATTTGCTGCTTCTTTCCGGCGGTCTCGGTCCGACAGAGGACGATTTAACAAAGCAAACCGTTGCCGCCGCCTTTGGTGACACTTTGCGATACGATGCGGAAGAAGCGCGTAAAATCGAAGCTTTTTTCACGGCATGGCATCGCACCATGCCGGAAAACAATCGAAAACAAGCCATGGTACCGACAAACGGACGCAAAATTGAAAATGCCAACGGCACCGCACCCGGCATGATTTTTGAAAAAGATGGTAAAATCGCCATTTTACTGCCGGGGCCGCCCAAAGAATTGATGCCCATGTTTGCGGATTCCGTCAAGCCGTTTTTGCTTCAAAAAAGCGACAGTGTGTTGTATTCCACAACATTGCGCGTCATCGGCATCGGCGAAAGTCATCTTGAAACAATGGTTGCCCCCCTTTTGGCGCAGACAAATCCCACTGCCGCCTTGTATGCAAAAACGGCGGAAGTTGTGGTGCGCATCACGGCAAAAGCCGCCACGCAAACAGCGGCACAGCAGCTTTGCGAAAAAACCGTTGATGATTTTTATGCAATTTTAGGCGACTGCATCTATGCACGAGACGGCGATTCTCTTGCCGACACCGTGGTGCAATTGCTTGCGGAACGTCAAAAAACGCTTGCCACGGCAGAGAGCTGCACCGGCGGATTGCTGTCAAAACGCATCACTGAAATTTCGGGCGCAAGCGCTGTTTTTCATCTGGGTGTTTGTACGTATGCCAACGAAATGAAAGCACAAATTCTCGGCGTAAAAGCCGAAACTTTGGAACAATATGGCGCTGTATCAAGCGAAACCGCCGCAGAAATGGCAAAAGGTGTGCGCAAACTGGCACATGCCGATTTTGGCGTTTCCATTACCGGCATCGCCGGTCCGACAGGCGGCACACCGGACAAACCGGTGGGTACGGTTTATCTTGCCGCCGCGTGTGCCGACACGGTTTATGTGCAAAAACTGATGATTGTAAACCGTACGCGCGACACGGTGCGTCAATCGGCATCACAACAAGCGCTTGACATGGTTCGCCGTTTGGCACTCCATTTGAAGCAACCGGTTTGTCAGGCATTTTCTGCCGACTGTACGGCACATTTTACCGATACAACATCTATGAAAAATCAATAAAATTCAACGCTAGGGAGGATATAGAAATGGATCCGATTGCAAAAAATGTCGAAAAACAGGTCATTGTGCGCTTCTTTCAGCCGGATATGCAGTTGCTGAAAACAACGGCGAAACACCTTGCCGCCACCATGCCGGACGCAAAACTCGGTCTTTACGGACAAGCCGGTGAGGTGCTGGTTGTCATTACGGCACACGCGTATGCCCCTGCCGCCGCAACAGAGCTGACGGAAAGTGCCGCCGAACAATTTGAACAGGCGGCGGGCGCCGCTGCATACGGACGCGGCAAAGGCAGCCTTGCCTATGTCACCGCCGGCGAAATGATTGAAAGCGAAACCGTTGTCGCCGCCGCTGACGAAGCGACCGGTGCCTTACTGGAAACCGAATTTGCCGCGACAAAACGCGGTACAAAAGTGTTTGATTTCGGCGCAGACAGCTATACCAATCCTAAAATTTCCGCCAAAATAGATGCCGCCGCCACTTTTGACCCCGACGAGGAAGAAACACCGCTGCAAAACGCGGCAGATCGTGCCGCCGCCGCCGCCAAATGCACCCGCTCCGATTTTGGCGCCGCCATTTCCGGTCTTGAGGGCGGCACTGAAGTTTATGCCGCTGTAGCGTACAAAGGCACTGTTTACATCAGCCAAATTCCCGCCGGAAAAGACGCCGGAAAACAGGCGGCACTGTCTGTGCTTGACATCATTCGCCGCTTGCTCTCCAAAGAAGATTTGCCCAACAGCAAATCGTTCCGCGCCGGCAATGAAATCGACTGGAATATGCCGCAAAAAGCAAAAACAGCGCATAAAAATCTTGTGCCGATTGTTGTTTTAATCGTATTACTGCTCGCGCTTTGCGGCGCTTGCTGGTATCTTGCAAGCCACTTTTTCTTTGGAAAAGACAAAGGCGACGCCGTGCCGGCTTCCGCTTCAGCCTCGGTAACGCAGTCTGTTCCCGCACAGAGCGACGCCGCTGTCACGCCGCCGCCTGAAGGCGCGCCGGCATCGGCACCCGCATCAACGCCGGCGCCCGCTCCCGCCGAAAGCGCCCCCGCCACACAAGGCACAACCGCTCCCGTCAACGAGGGTGGCGTTGTGCATCCGTTTGCATAAATTTCGATTTTTCAAAACAGAAACAGGCATCGCGGTTTTCAGACCCGCTATGCCTGTTTTTTTGCGCCAATCTCTTGACAGCATTTATTTTTCATGTTAAACTGAACACAGTTCAATATGAAGAAGGTGAGCCAATCAATACCATTATTACGTCCAAGGAAGCCATTCTCTCCGTGTGCTTGTCACTGGTGGCAGAAAGCGGTTTGCAAGCGCTTAATATGCGTACCGTCGCTGAAAAGTGTAATGTATCCGTGGGTTCTGTCTACAATTACTTTCCCTCAAAAGCCGATTTAATCGCCTGTGCCATCACCGCCGTCTGGCAAAATATTTTTCACGCAGATTCACTTTGTCGGCAAGCGGAATCTTTTTCCGCTTATGTCACCCTTATTTTTGAAAACGTAACCACCGGCGCAGCCGCGTATCCCCATTTTTTCACCGCACATTCTCTCAGCTTTGCCGCAGCGGACAAAGGCAAAGGGCGCACGGTGATGGAGGAATATTTTCATCACATGAAAGCCGGTCTGCTCTGTGCATTACAGGCGGACAAAAACATCTGTGCAGCAACATTTTCTGATGATTTTCCAGCAAATGATTTCGTCGATTTTGTGTTTTCCAATCTGCTGACGCTCTGGATGCAGCAAGCGAAAAGCTGTGCGGTATTGACAAAAGTGATTTGCAAAATCATCTATGACAATCCTGCTTAAAAGCAGCATATCGCGCCACTTTCCTGCCGTTGGCGCTTTGATGGTGCCAAAAACCTGCGCTTATGTTTGAACTGTTTTGATTGGTTATTGTGAAATGAAAGGACTGGAAAAGCATGAAAAAATATCTTAATTTCTCTCTCGGTTACGCCATTGCCGCCATGGTAGGAGGCGTATTTTATCGCGAATTTACCAAATTTAACGCCTTTACGGGTGTGACGGCGCTCGGCAAAGTACATACACATCTGTTTTTGCTTGGTATGATGCTGTTTTTAATCGTCGCCTTATTTGCCGCACACACAAAACTTGCAGACGAAAAAATGTTTCGCGGCTTTATGATTGTGTACAATATCGGCGTTCCGCTGACAGCCATCATGTTGGTGGTACGCGGTATTCCGCAAGTTCTCGGCATTGTGCTTGCCTCCGGTGCAAGCGCGGCAATTTCCGGCATCGCCGGCATCGCCCATATTTTAACCGGTACCGGACTTGTATTGCTGTTGCTGTCTCTGCGCAAAATTGCAAAATAATGTCCGTCAGACGCACAAAAGCCACCCTTTCGGGTGGCTTTTGTGTTTGGTAGAGTCAATTTGTTTATGGAATCGGCAAGCGCTAACTGCCGTTATCCGTCTTTATCGCTGTACGCGTCCCGACGCATTGCCGCCGGCAAGTTTTTCCACTTCATCAACGGTCACAAAGTTGTAATCGCTTTCGATGGAGTGTTTGAGAGCAGACGCCGCCACTGCAAATTCAACGGCATCTTGTGTATTTTTTCCGCTGAGAAGCGAATAAATGAGACCGCCGCCGAAGCTGTCACCGCCGCCGACGCGGTCAATGATATGCAGATGATACAGTTTCGAGAAGCAATATTCATCCGATGCAACGTCAAATAACATGGCGCTCCAATCGTTGTCGAACGCCGAAATGCTCTCACGCAATGTGATGGCAACTTTTTCAAAATGGAATTTGTCGGCAAGCTGTTTTGCAACGCTTTTGTAGCCGTCTTTGTTCAGTTTGCCACTGGCAACGTCCGTGTTGGCGGCTTCAATGCCGAACACATCTTTTGCATCTTCCTCATTGGAGATGCAAACGTCCACATATTCGCAAATTTTTGTCATGGCGGCGCGCGCTTCGTCACGCGTCCACAATTTGCCGCGATAGTTGAGGTCGCAACTGATTTTCACGCCCGCTTTTTTGGCGGCTTTACATGCCTCGATGCAGATATTCACGCAGTTTTCGCCCAGTGCCGGTGTGATGCCGGTAAAGTGGAACCAATCTGCGCCCGCAAAAATTTCTTCCCAGTTGAAATCAGACGGAGCGGCTTCTTGAATGGCGCTGTGTGCGCGGTCATAAATGCAGACGCTGCCGCGCTGTGATGCGCCTTTTTCGAGGAAGTAGATACCGACACGGTCACCGCCGCGCACAATTTTGTTCGTTCCTACGCCATATTTACGCAAGCTGTTGACTGCCATTTGACCGATTGCATGTTTGGGCAGTTTTGTGACATAATCCACATCAACGCCATAGTTTGCAAGCGAAACCGCAACATTGGCCTCTCCGCCGCCAAAGGTTGCTTCAAAGCTGTCTGCCTGCACAAAACGCAGGTAATCATACGGCTGCAAACGCAGCATTACTTCGCCAAAGGTAATTACTTTCATGGAAGTTCCTCCTAAAATTTGAGTTTATTTTTGTACAAGATGCACCGCAAAACCGGCAACTTCTTCTTTTAAATAGATGGCAACAAGCTTGCCGTTTTTCTCTGCGCGGCTTGTGTCGTCAAACACAATGCCCTGCGATTGGAGATGTGCCACGGCGCGTTCAATGGTGTTTGTGCCGACAGCGATGTGGCCGTATTTGCCGCGTCCTTGCTTTTTCATGATTTCAATGCCGCGATTGCCGACAAAAATAGAGGAATTTCCCTCTGCAATATCAAAGCCAAACAGCGTTTCAAACAGTTTTGCCGCCTGCATTGCCTCGGCGTCATTTGCCGTATTGAGTCCGATATGTTTTACTTCAAACCCGAGCATACTGCGCACGGCTTCTTTGGTCAAGCGCGTAATTTCCGCCCAGTCACCTGCTTCGATGAGGTCGGCTTTTACCATCCAAGTGCCGCCGCAAGCGATGATTTTGTCAAATGAAAGATAGTCCATCAGGTTTTTCGCATTCACGCCGCCTGTGGGCATCCAGCGCAAGTTTTTATACGGGCCGGCAATGGCTTTCAGTTTTGCAACGCCGCCGTTTTGCTCTGCCGGAAAAAATTTTACCGCATCAAGCCCCATGCTCATAGCTTGTTCCATTTCGCCGGGCGTTGCTGTGCCGGGCATGAAATTGATGCCCTTGTCCAGTGCATATTGTGTGATGGCAGGGTTAAAACCGGGGCTGACCATGAACTTTGAACCGGCATTTGCCGCGCGGTCAACCTGTTCTTTTGTCAGCACCGTGCCGGCGCCGACAAGCATCTCCGGCACTTCGGCAACAATGCGGCGAATCGCTTCTTCTGCGGCATCTGTGCGGAATGTTACCTCTGCTGCCGGCAAACCGCCGGCAACCAATGCTTTTGCAAGCGGCACCGCTTTGTCGGCATCGTTGATGGCGATGACCGGAATGATACCGATTTCGTAAATTTTTTGAAGAACCTCGTTCATAGAAATACACTCCTTAAAATTCGTAACATGTTGATTCCGTATCGTGGAACGGCGTTCCAGTTTCTTGTTGCTTTCATTATAGTAAGTTCTGCGCCTTTGTCAATGTGTTTTTCGATTTTTCTGCTTTTTCTTTTTATTTTGCCTGTTACAAGGCATTTTCAGCTTGCAATTTTCAATTTGATGCGTTACAATACAGAAAAGCAGCGTTTCGCATCGTGGAACGCGTCGAAAAACAGGAGGGTTGTTTGTGGAAAACGGAAACAGCGGTGTGCAGAGTGTCGCGCGCATTTTTACAATTATCGAGGTGCTGTCCGTTCATACAAAGGGCGCTTCTTTGCAGGATATCAGCAAAGAAAGCGGCTTTGCAAAAAGCACAACACATCGCCTTTTGGCAAGCCTTGTAACGCTCGGTTATGTGGTGCAGGACAGTTTCACCACACATTATCGGCTCACCATGAAAATGTTTGAACTGTCAAGCGGCATCGTAAACGACATGGATGTGCTGTCTGTGGCAAAGCCGCATCTGGATCGGCTTGCACGGCACACAGGCGAGGCGGTGCATCTTGTGATTCAAGACGGTGTTGATATTGTTTACCTTTATAAAGCAGAGGGCGGCGCCGGCACAATGCGTATGTCGAGCCATGTCGGGTTGCGCATTCCGATGTACTGCACCGGTGTCGGCAAGGCGATTTTGGCAACGCAGAGCTATGGCGAAAGTGAGCGCATCTGGCGTAAAAGCAATATTCAAAAACTGACACCGCACACCTTGACGGACTTTGACTCCCTCATCAATCAGCTCAAGGAAATCCGACTGCGCGGCTATGCAATCGACGATGAAGAAAACGAATTGGGCATCCGCTGTGTCGCGCTCAGTTTGCCCGCATTGACAGGTCGCGCCGAAGCGGCATTTTCCATCAGCGGACTTGCACCGCACATGAATCCCGTGCGTGTGGCAGAGCTTGCGCAAACAGGGCTTGACGCGAAACAAGCGATTCTGCGCGATTTAGGTTGGAAATAGTGAAAAATAAGCCGACGCACGAAATATTCAAATTCGTTCGCCGGCTTATTTTTGTTTCTGCAACGCCAAATTCCGATTGATTTTCTCACACAATTCGGTATCCCATGCCCGCAAGCAGCGCAATCGCACGTTCATGCCCCTCTTTTGTTGCGGCGGCACACAGCGATTGATGGATGCTGATTTTTGCGTTTAAAAAAGCAGAATGTAATAAAATCGCGTTGCTGACGACGCAGATATCCGTCACCACACCGCAAATTTCAATGCTGTCCGGCTCGCCGCCACACAGCGCCTCCACTTCGTCCGGCAGTGCCGCACAGCCGAATGTCGGCTTATTGATGATAGAAACACAGTCGCGCGTGTTCGTTTCATACCGTGCCAATTTTCCGTAAAGTCCCCAGCCGTCTGTGCCTTTGATGCAGTGCGGCACCGGCAGAAATTTCCCCTCGCGTGTTGTCAAATAATCCTCTGTGTGCGTGTCGCGCGTAAACAGCACCGCGCCGCCTTTTCCCAGATGCTGCTGCACTTTTTCGGCGATTTTGTCCTCCAGTGCCGCCGCCGCCGCATTGCCGAGCGACCCTGTTACAAAATCATTTTGATAATCTATTACTATAAGTATATTTTTCATTTTTTATACCTCCTGCAAATAGTTGATGCAAGAAATTTCCTGTCCGTTTTCAAGATACAAACGCTGTACACGGCGGCTGAGATTGCACAAAATTTCATATGAAATTGTACCGGTCATGCGGGCGATATCGTCCACGCTGTCGGCAATGTTTCCGCCGAATACCGTCGCAATATCCCCTGCTTTTGCTGTGGGAATATCACTGACGTCTACCATCATTTGGTCCATGCACACGCGACCCACCACTTTCGCGGGTTTTCCGTGCAGACAGATTGTGCCGCGGTTTGACAGCGCGCGCGGATAGCCGTCTGCATACCCGACACTGACAGTCGCCACACGCATCGGCTTTTCGCTTTGATAGGTACGCCCGTAGCTTATGCAGTCTCCCGCCGGAATTTCTTTGACAAGCGACACTGCCGCCTTGAGCTGCAATGCCGGACGCAAACCGGTCAGCGTCACGGCATCCGACGGATTTTCACCATATAAAATAATGCCGGCGCGCACCATATCCAGATGATACTGCGGCAAATCAAAAGTTGCCGCCGAGTTGCAGCAATGCGCCGTTTGCAGCACGATGCCCTTTTCTTTGAGCTTTGCAATCGTGTTTGCAAGGTACTGAAACTGCTGTGCCGTATAGATTTTATCCGCCGGTGCGGTGCTGTCTGCCACTGCAAAATGCGTAAAAACGCCGCACACATGTAAACCGGGCAGTGCGCATGTTTCGATAATTTGTGCCAGCGCACCTTCGAAATCATCACGCACGGCAAACCCAATGCGTCCCATACCGGTGTCCAGTTTGAGATGCACCTGCACCGTGACCTGCGCCGCCACCGCCGCCGCAGAAAGCGCTTTGGCATAATCGAGCGCATATACAGTCTGCACAATATTTTGCTGCGCCAGAGCCGCCGCATTTTCCGTACCGGTATAGCCTAAAATCAAGATGGGTTTTTCAATCCCCACATCGCGCAAATGGCGGGCTTCTTCGAAGCCGGAAACCGCAAATGCGGCGGCGCCCGCCTTGTCAAACACCTGCGCCACGGCGGCATCGCCATGCCCATAGGCATTTGCTTTGACCACCGCCATCACCGGTGTGCCGTCTGCCTTTTTCTGCACCAGTAAAAAATTATCACGCAGGGCATCCAAATCAATTTCTGCCCAGCACCGACGTTCAAATTTCATCAAGGCACCACTTTTCTTAATATAGTATTATATGACAACAGTATATCATAAATCAGCAAAGTAAACAATTTCGGCTATGTTGTTTTGTAAAAATAGAGTTTTAGCATTCGGGAGGATAACAGAGCAAACAAGAGTATTTCAAAGCTTGTAACATGCAAATTGAAATTTTGCAAAAAAGTGCTTGACGAATGCTTTTGCATGCGTTATAATCAATCTTGTCGCCTGTTAAAGGCAATCGAATTGTTTGATTTTCAGATTTTTAGGAGGATACACTCATGAGCACAACTCTTGCAAAACCCAGCTCTGTTGAGCGCAAGTGGTACATCATTGATGCTGCCGGCAAACCCCTCGGCCGCACCGCCGCCACTGTCGCTGTTTTGCTGCGCGGCAAAAATAAGGTCACCTACACCCCGAATGTGGATTGTGGCGACCATGTTGTTGTCATCAACTGCGACAAAGCAGTGTTGACCGGCAACAAACTCGAAACCAAAATTTACTACCATCACA
>JAVWRA010000014.1:0-27816 GCA_036635095.1 Ruthenibacterium sp.
GGGCGCCGTGCGTGAAATGTTAGGCGCAGGCACGTTGTATGGCATGACGATTTCCAAAATGCCGCTTTTCCCGATTGCAAAGCTGCCCGCAGGCGGCTTTATGGTGCTTGCGCTGATTATGGCGCTGTGGCGCGGCGCGGTGTTCTCCTTTAAAAAGCAGATTAACATGGGAGGAAAACTCGAATGACAACACAAATCACAGAGGTGCTTTCCGCCTGTGCCACGTTTTTTTTATACGCAGTCATGGCGGTTTTTGCACAAAACGTCATTTTCACGCGCGCGCTCGGCGTGTCGCGGCTTGTCAAATTGGTGGACGACGACAATGTGGATTCCATGACATTCGGACTGCTTTTATGCGCGGTGCAACTCATCAGCGCGCCGATGGCATATTTTGCCAACCTGCTTTTGGTGCCACTGGATAACCGCGCCTATCTGCGTCCGCTTGTGTTTGTATTGTGCAGCGGCGTTGCGTTTTTCATCGTACTGCTGTTGGTCGCTGTGTTTTTGCGTAAAAACGGTGCAAAAGAAATCATTGCGGTGCTGCCGATGGCGACATTCAATTGCAGTGTACTGGGAACCATGCTGATTGCCACCACGCAAAGCTTCAGCTTTTTGCAGACGATGGGGTTTGCACTCGGCACAGGTATCGGCTATGTGTTGGCGGTGCTTGTGGTGACGGAGGGACAGCGCAAACTGCAAAACCGCAGTGTGCCGGCGCCGTTCCGCGGTCTGCCGATTACACTTTTGTATATTGGCGTATTGGCGGTTGCCATTTATGGCTTCACCGGTCATATGATGGCGTTTTAAACACGATATTTCACTGTTCTTTCACAGGAGTATGAAAATTTTTTCACACTTGTCCTCTATACTGAGTACAAATCCAAACAAAGGGGGACTTTTACATGAACAATAATTGGCAATACGATTATTCTAATCTTTATAACAATCCAAACAATCAACCCGGTGCGCCGGTACAGGGTCAGCCGCCCATCATGCCGATGCAGCCGGCACCGAAAAAACACCCGGGACGCGGTAAACGCGTGATTGCCGCCGTGTTATTGGTGGCATTGTGTGGCGGCGTCAGCGTTGGCGGCGGTTATCTCGGCACGGTGCTTGCGTCACAAAAAAATGTGCAAACCACCACCCAGTCGGCTGCCTTGCCCGCAACACCGCCGCCGTCCATTGCTTCCGCCACAGGCTCACTCAGCGTGGCAGATGTCGCCGCAATCGCAGGGCCGAGCGTGGTGGAAGTTGCCACAGAGAGCGTGACAACCAATAACTTTTTCGGTCAGTTTGTGCAGAGCGGTGCAGGCAGCGGCGTCATTATTTCGGAGGACGGCTATATCGTCACCAACAGTCACGTTGTTTCCGGTGCCGAAAAAATCAAAGTAACGCTGCACGACAAAACCGAATACGATGCAGCAGTCATCGGCAGCGATGCCAAAACGGACATCGCGCTGCTGAAAGTGGAAGCAAAAGGTCTTACACCCGCCACCATCGGCAATTCTGAAAACCTGTCGGTCGGCGAATTTACACTCGCCGTCGGCAATCCGCTCGGGCGTCTTGGCGGCACAGTAACGGACGGCATTATTTCGGCACTCAACCGCGATATCACCATCGACAGCCAAACGATGAATCTGATGCAGACCAACGCGGCAGTCAGCCCCGGCAATTCCGGCGGCGGCTTGTTCAATGCGCGCGGCGAGCTGATTGGCATTGTCAATGCGAAATCCGGCGGCGACGGCACAGAGGGACTCGGCTTTGCCATTCCCATCAACACCGCCATGAACGTAGTGAACGAACTGAAAACCAACGGTTATGTAACCGGCCGTCCGGTGATGGGCATTACCGTAATTGCAATTGATGATTTGCAAACGGCAATGCAGTACGGCGTCAGCAATACAGGCGTTTATGTGCAGAGCGTGTCGGAAAATTCTCCGGCGGAAAAAGCCGGCATTGAAGTGGGCGATTTGTTCATCTCCGTGGACGGCGCCGCCATCAGCACAAAGGCAGATGTCACCGGTATGCTGTCCAACCATAAAGTGGGCGATGTTGTTGAAGTGCAGATGATGCGTGAAAGACAGGTGCTGACACTGCACGTGACCTTGAGCGAACAGCAAGCGCCGGAAACTGCAAAAAGACAGGCGCAAAATCCATAAAGAATCCACAAAACCAACCGAAGAAATTCTTCGGTTGGTTTTGTCATGCCCTATATAAAATACGCAAGAACGCGCATTTTGCGCACAATGAGGAGAAAATATGCAGGTAGAACTCAACAAAGCCATTGTACATGTGTTGGACACGGCGGTCGATGCACCGGTGCTGTCGCAGTGCTTTTTGCCACTGACGGACGAGGCGATGCAGTATCTCGGCGGTCATGCCGCAAAATGTTTTGCAAGCGAGGAAGCGCGCGCCTGTGTGCTGACGGAAGACGCACCGGTGTCGCCGCTTTTGTGGAATATCGAGGATACTTTTGTGGAAAAAAGCGGCACTTTGGCGACAGACTGGTTCGCGATTCTGCATGAAAACCCGTCGATTCCCGCCGGAGACGTGGCGTTTTTATTGCTGAACATGGACGGCGCAGAATATTTTGCGGCGCTGAAACTCAATTATAAAAGCGGGTATGTTCATTATTTTGCCAATGAAAACGGTGCGTCCTGCAACGAAATTGTGCGGCAAAACGCCGTGTTGCCGGGCAGCGGCGGCAAGGCTGATGAAGCGTTTTTTATCAATTTACAGACAAAAGAAGTGCGTCTTATCGAGAAAAAGTATGAGATAGACGGGCATAAATCCGCCTATCTTGCCACGCGGCTGCTCGGCTGCAAAACAGGGCTTTCTCCCAAAGAAAAGCTCTCGGTCATCAAAGCGGCGGCAGGGGAAGTGAACCAAAAATTTTATGGCAATACCGGTGTGGACGAGCAGGATTTGGCGGCGGCGGTCTGCGCAGAATATTACACGCGTGACGAAAAGGAAAGTGTGGCGCCCGTGCAGGCGATTTGCGACAAGCTGTACAGCGACATGCCCCATGCGCGGGAGGCGTTTACGCAGGCGCTTGCGGCGCATGATATTGCGCTGAGCGAGCCGTTGCCGGTATCGGGCGCGGCGGTGCGCCGGCTGGAAAAGCAGTCGATTCGCAGCGGTGACGGCGTGGAAATCAAGGTGCCGGTCAGTTTGTATAAAGATGCGGCGGCGCTTGAATTTATCCGCAATGCGGACGGTACAATGTCACTTTTGATTAAAAATATTTTGATGTAACGGCAAAACAAAAACAGGATGGGCAGCTTTTTGCGACTGCCCATCCTGTTTTTATTGACGTGTGATATCGAATTTCTCAGCGCGGCTATTCCGGCTGCTTGAGATATCCGTACGGCAGAATATCCGTCACTTCCGCGATGCCGTCACGCATCCAAAGCTCCGGTGTGCAATGCAGCTCATACCCGCAGCCGCTGTCTGCCATCCACTGTTCGGGGTTGCGTTTCGGAATGCCGCGCTGCGCAAGCATACTCATAATCACGCCGCCGTGCGTGACGCATGCCGCTTCATCAATGTCACTTTTCATCATATATTCGAACATTTTCATCAAAACAGCGCCGCACCGCACATGAAAATCAAGCGCACTTTCGCCGCCCTCCGGTGTGTAATGTTCGGCGGGTGTCATCCATTTTTTGAAATGTTCATCGGCGATGAGGTCGTTGATATGCTTGCCCTCAAACTCGCCGAAATGATTTTCACGCAAATCGGTCAGCACAATTTTATTGTCTGCCGCCGGAAATAAAATATCTGCCGTTTCCACCGCGCGCAGCATCGGACTTGAAAAAACGGTTTTCACCTGCGGATAGCGAAACAAATTTTGCAGTTCGCAAAGTTGCGCTTTTCCGGCGTCACACAGCGCTTCATCGGTGCCGCTGCCCATATAAATTCCGTTCAAATTTCCGTTTGTGATGCCATGCCGCACCAAAAAAATACGATAATTTTTCATGTCTTTCATCCCTCCGCCTAAAATAAGGCACATTGTATCATTTTTATCAAAGAATTTTGTCGCTTTCGCCAGAACATGCACTATATTTAGCGCTTGCGGCTGTCAACTGACCGCACATGTAGCCGGACGCTGTAAAATGGCTTTGCAAAGCGCTTTTTTTTGGCAAGTTATCTGTTTACAAAATGTTTTCTCTGTACTATAATTTACAGTACGTAAATACGATAGGGGTATCTCGCACTATGACAACCGACTTTAACAGAATCATCACTTTGCTGCGCAAAGAAAAAGGCGTTACACAAAAGCAGGCTGCGGAAGAACTGGGCGTATCACAGGCGCTTTTGTCACACTATGAAAAGGGGATTCGCGAATGCGGCCTCGATTTTGTGGTACGCGTAGCAAATTATTATCACGTTTCCTGTGATTATCTGCTCGGGCGCAGTGCCGACCGCAGCGGGTTGACGCTCTCCGTGGAAGAAATCCCAAATCCCGAAAACACGCGCGACGGTATTTTTCGCGGCAGCGTGTTGCCCACATTCAATAAAAAGCTCATCAGCAACAGCCTGAATATTTTATACGATAAGCTCAACGCCTGTCCCGATAAGGGACTTGTGGGCGAAGTTTCAGCATATCTGATGCTTGCCGTTTATAAAATGTTTCGTTTATTGTATCAGGCAGGCCCGAAAAACGCAAGCAGTCTCTTTGTGGTGAAGAAAAACATCTATGCCGGCTATTCTGACGCCGCAATGCACATTGCCGAAACAAATGTGCGGGCGATTCTTGCGGGGGAAGATCTCGGCACAGGCACACAGCTCAAAGACACCTCGGCATTTGCCATGACCACCGAAAGTTTGTCGGCAGACTATCCGCTGTATGCCACCAGTTTGCTGAATTTGATTAAAACAAGCGAAAGCCGCATCGAAAAAGAAAAATAAGTTTGCTTTAAAATTTTGTAGGGGCGGATGTGTAATCCGCCCCTACCTTTTATTTGCTTAAATCGATGCAATTGCCTTGCGGCACTGTGCGCAGATATTGCGCCCCTGATATTGCAGCACTTCGTCTGCGCTGCCGCAGAAGATACATGCCGGCTGATATTTTTTCAAAACAATGCTTTCGTTGTCCACATAAATTTCAAGCGAAGCATCTTTATCAATATCCAATACGCGGCGCAGCTCAATTGGCAACACAACGCGCCCCAAATCGTCTATTTTTCGTACAATCCCTGTTGATTTCATGTTTTTTTCTCCTCCCAATCGTTTATCTTGTAGCCAGTATACCAAAATCATCAGTAAATGTCAATATGTGGAATAAAAGGTTTTATATTCCATAAAGCGACATTTTGTGACAAATCGCACAATCAGTCCAATTGCAAAAACCCGACTTTGCGGTATACCTTGCTGACGGTGCGCTGTGCAATTTGTGTTGCGCGCTGTGCGCCGTCACGCAAAACAGTGTCAAGATAAGGCTTATCCGCCAAAATGCGCGTGTATTCCGCCTGTATCGGCGCAAAAACTTTGGTGATGCTTTCCGCCACAGCCACCTTGAAATCGCCGTAGCCGCGCCCGTCAAATTCGCGCTCGATTTCCGCCATGGTTTTGCCGGTAAACACGCTGTATAGGGTCATGAGATTGGTCACGCCCGGCTTATGCTCTGCGTCGGCGCGCACACAGCCGTCTGAATCCGTCACGGCGCGTTTGCATTTGCGCAGAATGACGTCGGCGGAATCGAGCATTAAAAGATAGCCGTTTTCATTGGTGTCGCTTTTGCTCATTTTTTTCTCCGGCTCTTGCAGGCTCATAATTTTTGCGCCAACCGTCGGAATATAGCCGTCCGGCACCACAAAAGTGTCGCCGTAAATGCCGTTGAAACGCTGGGCGATGTTGCGCGCAAGCTCCAAATGCTGTTTTTGGTCAACACCCACCGGCACAAGGTCGGCATGATACAACAAAATATCCGCCGCCATCAGAGCCGGATACGTAAACAGACCGGCGTTGATATCCTCAGGATGACTGGCGCTTTTTTCTTTGAACTGGTGCATCCGCGTCAATTCGCCAAACGGCGTGTTGCAGCTCAAAATCCACGACAATTCCGCATGTGACGGCACATGGCTTTGCACAAAGAGAATGCTTTTTTGTGCATCAATGCCGCTTGCAAGCAGCAAAGCCGCCGCTTCACGCGTTTTGCGGCGCAGTGCCGCCGGCTCTTGGCGCACCGTCAGCGCGTGCATATCCGCAATGCAGTACACGCAGTCGTAGGTGTCCTGCAATTTGCCCCAATTGCGCACAGCACCCACATAATTGCCCAGTGTAAACGTGCCTGTCGGTTGAATGCCGCTTAAAATCCGCTGTTTTGTATCTTCCATCTTATCCGTACCTCTTTATTTTATGTTATGAAAATATAATACCACAATGAAAACCGCAAAGCAATTGACAAATGTACGCTTCACGGCTAAACTAGAATAGGTTGAAAAATCTTACAGAACGGTAAAAGGAGTAATCGCAATGGCTACAAACAAAGTTCGCACACGGTTTGCGCCCAGTCCCACGGGCTATATGCACGTTGGCAATCTGCGCACGGCGCTGTACGCGTTTTTGAAAGCAAAAAGCGCAGACGGCACGTTTATTTTACGCATTGAGGATACCGACCAAGAACGCTATGTCGAGGGCGCGGTTGACATCATTTATAATACGCTGAAAGAAACAGGACTTATTTGGGACGAAGGCCCCGATATCGGCGGTCCTGTCGGTCCGTATGTGCAGTCTGAACGCATGGGCATTTTCAAAGGCTATGCCGAGCAGCTTGTCAAAGAGGGCAAGGCGTATTACTGCTTCTGCGAAAAAGAGCGGCTTGACGAGATGCGCCTTGTGCAAAAAGCAAGCGGACAGGCACCGCATTATGACGGACACTGCCGCAATTTGCAGCCGGCGGAAATCGAGGCAAAACTTGCCGCCGGTACGCCGTATGTCATTCGTCAGCGGATGCCGGAGACGGGCGTCACGAGTTTTGACGATGTGGTATACGGGCATATCGAGGTGGAAAATGCCGGACTTGACGACCAGATTTTGATTAAAACAGACGGAATGCCGACGTATAATTTCGCCAATGTGGTAGACGACCATCTCATGGGCATCACGCATGTCATTCGCGGCTCCGAGTATCTTTCCAGCACACCGAAATACAATCTTTTGTATGAGGATTTCGGCTGGGAACTGCCGGTGTATGTCCACTGTCCGCCGGTGATGAAAGATGCGCAGAACAAGCTGTCAAAACGCAACGGCGATGCCAGTTTTGAAGATTTAATCGCCAAAGGCTACTTAAAAGAAGCCGTGCTGAATTATATTTTGCTGCTGGGATGGAGTCCGAAAGGCGAAAAAGAAATTTTTTCGCTCACGGAGATGATTGACGCGTTTGACGAGAGCGGCATCAGCAAATCGCCCGCAATTTTTGACCCGCAAAAACTGCGCTATATCAACAGCGAATACATTCGTGCCTTGTCGCCGGACGCGTTTTATGCCAAGGCAAAACCGTATATCGACAGTGTCGTGAAAAGCGATTGTGACCGCGCGTTGCTCTGCACGGTGTTGCAGCAGCGCTGCGAAGTGCTGAGCGATATTCCCGAGCAGATTGATTTTATTGATGCCATGCCGGAATATGACCTTGCGATGTACGTCAGCAAAAAGATGAAAACAACGCCGGAAACGTCCAAAGATGCGCTGGAGACGATGCTGCCGGTACTGGAAGCAATTTCGGCAGAGGATTTTACAAAAGATGCGATTCATGCCGCACTGTTTGCGCTGATTGCAGAAAAAGGCGTGAAAAACGGGTTGTATCTCTGGCCGCTGCGTGTGGCAATTTCGGGCAAACAGTTCACACCGGGCGGCGGCATTGAGCTTGCCGCCGTGATGGGCAAAGAAAAAACCGTCGCGCGCGTCAAAGCCGCCCTGAAAAGATTATAAACCGCAATAATATAACAAAAAATCCCCGCACAAGCTGACAAAACTTGTGCGGGGATTTTTTTATACTATAAGAGTCCAACCAATAGAGATATGCGGCGGCGGACGAAAAAATGTGTGCCGCCGCAAAACATAGGAAAGAAAAGGTGAACCTCATGGTGACCCATGCTCAAGAAACAGCGGCGGCAGACAGCGGCTCCCGCGTTCAAAAAATCGCCGTGCGCATTTTGCCGCTGCTGCTTTGGCTCGGCGCGGCGCTGTGTGCCTTTTTGGCGGCAAGTGCGCCGGTGTTTGGCGGTCTGCACCCGTTTGGTGTGGCACTCGCGGCATCTGTCAGCGCGCCGTATGCGCTGTGCAGTGCCGCAGGCGCACTCATCGGTTATGCGCTGTGTCTGCCGATGGACGCGGCAGTGCCGTACATTGCGGCAGTGGTGGCGGTGGCGCTGATTCGCGCACTTGCGGCGCCGCATCGCCAGAAAGTTTCGCCCTATGCGCCTGCCGCCGCCGGCGCGCTGTGCGGCGCCGTTACAGGCATCGGCATGGTGTTTGTGTCGGGTGGCGGCGCCGTTGCAATGCTGTTGGCGGTTGCCGAGGGTTTTTTGGTACTCGGCGCGGCATATTTTTTCATTGCGGCGCTTTCTCTGCAAAACAAAAGCCGAAAAAGCGGCACAATGGATGCAGAAACACGCGGCACATTGCTGTTTGTTTTTGCGGCAGTGCTGTGCTGTGCGGCACCGTACACAGTGGCGGGGATAAACCTTGCGCTTCTGACAGGCGCGTTTTTGACGCTGTGCGGCGCGTTGCTGCTACAGGAAGACGGTGCCGCCCTGCTCGGCATTACGGCGTGTATGGCGCTGATAGCCGCCTCACCGTCGCTTTTATTCGCAGGGCTTGGCATTGCCGCCGGTGCGCTTGCGGCGGGGTTTGTCAGAACGTCGCACCGCGCGCTCACGGCGCTGCTGTTTTGCGGGGGCAGTTTTGCGGGTGTATTGCTTGCGCCGGACACTGCCGCCGGATTTCACTGGATGGCAAGTGCGTGTTGTGCGGCAATTTTAGTTTGTCTGCTTCCGCAAAAATGGCTGCACAAAGCGGCGCTTCCCGCACGGCATACACCGCTCAGCCGTGCGACACTGCAAACGCTTTCCGCGCGGCTTGAAACATTTTCGGGCGCGCTTTCCTCCATCGGCGCCACGCTGAACGCCGTGTGTGACCGTTTGCCGCAAACGAGCGAGACCTATGCAGATGTGTGTGACGGCGTGACGGAAACGGTGTGCAAGCGCTGTCCGCGCTGTGCGCAGTGTTGGGGCAGCGGCAGCAATGCGGTGTATGACGCGTTCAACAATTTGCAGACGATTTTAACGCGCACAGGCGGCGTGACGGCGGAGGCACTGCCGGCGCCGCTGCAAAGCGAATGCCTGTATGCCACGCGGCTTGCGGCGGCGTTTAACAAGCTGTATTATGCCAGTATGGCGCGGCGCGCGGCGTGTGCCAAAAACACGGCAATGCGCACGGCACTCGCCGAGCAGTACGGCGCACTTGCCGCGGCACTCGGCGGACTTTCGGCGCAGGTGTACCGCGAGCAGTCGCCCGACGTGCGCAAAACGGCACGGATTGTGCAGTTGTTTCGCAAAATCGGCACAGAACCGCTGGAAGTGCAGGTGTCTACCGATGCAGACGAACGGCTGTATGTCGATGTTTGTCTGCCGCGCATGACGTTTACCGCCGAGGAAATGGCGCTGCTCACAAAAGAAGTGGCGGCGCTGTGCCGCTGCGCAATGGAGCAGGTGGCATGTCAGCAGACGCCGCTGACCACACGGCTGATGCTGCGGCAGGCGGCACAGTTTACGCCGCTGTTCGGCGTGTGCAGTTTGCCCGCAAGCGGCACGGTGTCGGCAGATGCCGTGAAGATGTTTGCGGACGTGAGCGGCGCGGCGCATTTGCTGCTGTGCGATGGCATGGGAACGGGAAAAGCCGCCGCCATTGACGGCAATTTGTCGGCAACATTGTCGGCACAATTGCTTGAAGCAGGCTTTGCGGCGGCAGAAGCGGCACGGCTTGTCAACATTGCGCTCACGCTGAAAGGACGCGGCGAAGCGGAGGCGGGCGCCACGGTGGACGCGCTCAGCGTCAATTTGTTTACGGGCGCGGCAGAGCTGTTCAAGGCAGGCGCGGTTGCGTCCTATCTTGTGCGGCGCGGCGTTGTGACCATGCTCGGCGGCGAAAGTTTGCCCATCGGCATTTTGAACCGCGTCACGGGCTGCACCGACCGGCTGCAATTGCAGCAAGACGACATGCTCGTGTTGGTGTCGGACGGCGCAACGGCGGCAGATCCGGACTGGATTTTTGCGGAATTGTCGCTTGCGCAGGCAGATGCACCGCAGGCACTCGCCGATAATCTTGCAAAAGCGGCGCAGACACGCACAAAAAGACCGGACGATATCACGGTTGCCTGTATGCGTCTTGCGCGCGCGGTTTAATCTCGCAATTCCAATCAAAAGGCGCTGTCTTTACAGACAGCGCCTTTTTAGGTTGTTACAATTTCAGTTCCGCCACAATGGTGCGGCCGGCATCGCCGATGATAAACACCGTCATTTTTGTGCCGGCGGGCATTTGCTGTGTATCGAGTGTAATATTGCCGTTTTGCGAAATATTGCCGTAATAAAAACGTTTGTGTGCGGTGGTTGCATAGGCGTGTTCATCGCGCAGCGCATAGCAAACAGTGCCGGTGCAAACGCCGTTTTTCATCAAATAATCCAGCGGCAGACTGGTGCGCTCGCCTTTGATGTACAAGGCCCATTCGCTCGGTACATCGCCGTTTTGCAGGCTTGCACAGATGCGCATAGGCGGGCAGAGTGTCGGCGCATATTGTTTGCCGTGTAAGAAATAAGCAACGCCGTCCCATGCCGCATTCACTTCGCGCAGCAAATAACGCCGCTGTGCCGCTGCGTCTGTGTCGGCAAGAGAATCGTTCACAAGGACATATTCGGTGCCGTCATCACGCGTTTCAAAACC
Organism: Ruthenibacterium sp.; assembly: GCA_036635095.1. GTDB lineage: Bacteria > Bacillota > Clostridia > Oscillospirales > Ruminococcaceae > Ruthenibacterium. The sequence goes on from JAVWRA010000014.1 coordinate 10,942, forward strand.
GCGTACCACAAGCGTGTGTGCTTTTGCCGTGCAGGAAGCAGCGGCAATCAGCGGCAAATTTTCAGCGTCCGCCGTCTGTGCGTCACAGGCGTAATTGACGCAAATAGCACAGGCGTATCCGTTTTTCAGTTCCTTTTTCAGTCCCGCAAGGTCGGCATAGCAGACATAACATTCATATCCGTAACAGCCGGCAACGGCGGCTGTAAAACTGCGGTTGCCACGGCTGTGCGCGGCGGCGTCCCACAGGCTGTGTGCCACTTCTTCCGGCAGCAAATCCTCGCCCTGACGGTTCATCAGCATGGTGATGGCAATGGAACCGGAAAGTGTTTGTTGCAGCATGGGATTGCGCAAAATTTGTGAATAAGCCGGCACGGGAACGGCTCTGTGAATCGGCTCGCCGAGTTCGCGCAGCCATTGGCGCGGACGAATGCCGGCGCTCAACAGGCGAACGGTGGGCGATACTTCCGCATGATTTGTGTATAAAAACACACGCAGTTGAAAGCCGTGTGCGCCGCCCGGCGCTGTGATGCGCACGATATCGCCGTCCATCGACACGCCGTTTTCGCCTGTGACGGGCGCCGCGCTCGCACGGGCAATCAGCGGACTCCATTTGCCAAAGCTCAGCCACGCGCTCCAAGTCTGTGCCACCAAAACGCGCACTTGCACTTCCACGGCAGTGGCAGGCGGGGTGTCGGCATTCCATGACGCAATCAGCGCACCGAAAGGCGGCGCATCGGTTTCCTCACTTGTAAAACAGCCGGCTTGCACCTTGCAACCGTCTGCCTGTTCAAGCGCCAATGTGTCGTGAACACAAACAATATTTTCAAACGTCCCGCGTGAAAAAGCGGACGCACTGTTCCATAAAAACAGATTTTCTGTCATGAAAACCTCCATGCGCTCATCGCGCGAAATGATAGCGGTATCGTATCACAAATACATCAAAATAGCAAGAACAAGCGTATTTTTTCGGCGTTTTGCGCGCTTTTGATACAAAAATGATTTTCTCTTTTGCAAAAACAGTAGATTTCCACAGGATATTTCGCGTATAATAGAAGCGCAAACAAACGCACATCAAATGAGATGGCGTCATAGTCTGATGAGAATGATAGTTGAAGGAGGAGATACAATGAGTCCGATTTTACTTGCCGCAATGGGAACCGGTTTTACGTTTTTGATGACCGTGGCGGGTGCCGCGGTGGTGTATTTATTCAAGGGGGAAATCAAACCGGCGGCACAGCGCATTTTTCTCGGTTTCGCCGCCGGTGTAATGATTGCCGCATCGGTGTGGAGCCTGTTGATTCCCGCCATTGAAATGGCAGAGGAGCAAGGGCATATCGGCTGGATTCCCGCCGCGGGCGGCTTTGTGATGGGCGGCGCATTTTTGCTGCTGCTCGATTGGCTGATGCCGCATCTGCATGTGGGCGAAACACACGCCGAGGGAGTGCAAAGCAGCTTGAAACGCACAACGCTGTTGGTGCTTGCCGTCACCTTACATAATATTCCCGAGGGAATGGCAGTGGGGCTTGCCTGCGCCATGGCAGCGGGCGGCACGTCTGCCAGCATCACGGTTGCAAGCGCCGCCGCACTCGCCATGGGCATCGGTTTGCAAAATTTTCCGGAGGGCGCCGCCATTTCTCTGCCACTGCGCAAAGAGGGTTTGTCGCGCAATAAAAGCTTTGTATACGGCGCACTGTCGGGCATTGTAGAGCCGATTGGCGGGTTGATTGCCGTGCTGATTGCCGGCAGCGTTACGCCGCTGATGCCATGGCTTTTGAGCTTTGCCGCCGGCGCGATGATTTATGTCGTTGTGGAGGAATTGATTCCCGAAGCGCATCTCGGCGAGCATTCCAACACCGGCACACTCGGCGTGATGTTCGGTTTTCTTGTGATGATGGTGATGGATGTGGCGCTCGGCTAAGCAATCACAATCGACATTTCCGCCTGCAAACGCTCACCTTTGGCGAGGGTTTCGTGGGTGTCGGTTTGCAGACTGTTCGGAAAACCGTTCCACGGCTCCATGCACACAAAACCAAGCTCGCACTGGCTCCACAAAACCGCATTGGTGCTGTGCGCATCAAAATTAACCGTCACTGTGTGGTTTAATGCGGTGTCGGTAAACGACATCGGACTCGTGACGCCTTGATAATAGCGCGTGGTTTGTTCCGCATCATACGGAAAATCCACGGTGTCGGGCGCGGCAACGGCAGTGCCGGCATCAAAATCAACCTGTGTTTGCGCATGCACCGTCCACTTGAGATTGCGCACGTCCGAAATGGCAAAATAGGGGTGAAAACCGAAGCTGAACGGCATCGGCACATCGCCGGTATTTTGATATTCCTGCAACACGGAAAGCTTGCAGCCTTGCAGCAGATAGGTGAGCGTGACGCAGAACGAGAACGGATAAAAAGCTTTTGTCGCGTCGCTGTCTTGCAAACAAATCGTCAATGCAGCGCCGTTTTCGGTGCTTTGCCCGACAACGCTCCACGGCTGTGAATGTGCAAACCCGTGAATGTCCATGGGATAAGCTTTGCCGTCAAAGATATTTTCGCCGTTCGCGCAGCGTCCGCATACGGGAAACAGCACGGGAACGGCACAGCGCGGGCGCTCCGGCAGAGAAAAATTCGGCTCGCGCAGCCAGAGATATTCGGCACCGTCTTTGGAAAAACCGGTTGCCATGCCGCCTTTTTCCGGCACGATAACCGCCTGTGTGCCGGCGTCGGTGTCGGCAAGAAAATAGGCGGTGTAAGCGCCTTGCGTTCCTTTTGTAACAGTATACATCGTAATGAAAACCTCCTGCTTTTTTTTCAAGTGTAGCCCAAGTAAAGCCGTCTGTCAAGAAAGAATAAAAAACGTGTGAAAACCCTTGCATCTGTATGTTTTTCATGCTAGACTGGTGATACTGCAATCGTTTTCACTTTTTAAAAAATAAAAAGGAGCATGTATGATGAAACCGTTTATGGATCAAGACTTTTTACTCAGTACACCGACTGCCAAAACCTTGTATCACGATTATGCCGCGCAAATGCCCATTGTGGATTATCATTGCCACATCAGCCCGAAAGAGATGTTTGAAGATCGCAAATTTGAAAATATCACACAGGTTTGGCTGGGTGGCGACCACTATAAATGGCGTGTGATGCGCTCAAACGGCGTGGATGAAAAATATATTACGGGCGATGCGTCCGACCGCGAAAAATTCGGCAAATTTGCCGAAGCACTGCCGCGCGCCATCGGCAACCCGATGTATCATTGGTGTCATTTGGAGCTGCAAACTTATTTTGGTTATCATGGCGTATTGAACGCTGATACGGCACAAACAGTGTGGGATTTGTGCAACGCAAAGCTCGCACAGGCGGACATGAGCGTGCGCGGCTTGATTGCGCAGAGCAATGTGGCGTTCATCGGCACGACGGATGACCCGATTGACTCGCTCGAATGGCACAAAAAACTTGCGGCAGATGCCACCATGAAAACCAAGGTTGCACCGTCATTCCGCCCCGACAAAGCCATCAATATTCACAAAGCCGGTTGGAAAGCGTATATCGCGGCGCTCTCCAAAGCCGCAGATATGCCCATTACAGACGTTGCATCGCTTGAAAATGCACTGGGAAGCCGCATCGCTTATTTTGATACGCTCGGCTGCCGCGCATCGGACCACGGCATCGACTATATCCCGTACCGTCCGGCAGACAGCGCCGCGGTGGAAGCGATTTTTGCAAAAGCAATGGCGGGCGCATCGCTCACCTTGGCGGAGACGGAAAATTTCCAGACCGAAATTTTGCTTTATCTCGGCCGTGCTTACGCAAAATACGGCTGGGCAATGCAGCTTCATTACAACTGCCTGCGCAATGTCAACACCAAACAGTTTGAAGCGCTCGGCCCCGACACCGGCTATGATACCATCAACACCATCAATTGCAGCGCGGCGCTGTGCGGCTTTTTAGACGCGCTGCAAGAAACCGGCTCCTTGCCCAAAACCATTCTTTACAGCTTGAATCCGACCGAAAACGAGCTGCTCGGCACGATTATCGGCGCCTATCAAGGCACAGAAGTTGCCGGCAAAATACAGCACGGCAGCGCATGGTGGTTCAACGACACAAAAACGGGCATGATTGCACAATTGACAAGCCTTGCCAATCTCGGTTTGCTCGGCAATTTTGTGGGAATGCTCACGGACAGCCGCAGCTTTTTGAGCTATACGCGCCATGCCTATTTCCGCCGCATTTTGTGCAATTTGATTGGCGGCTGGGTTGAAAACGGCGAGTATCCGGCAGATATGAAACAGCTTGGCGCATTGGTGCAGGACATTTGCTACAACAACGCCGCGCGGTATTTCGGCATCGAATAACAAAGAACAATACATAAAAAACGGCGTCTGCATGTTGAAATGCAGACGCCGTTTTGCCGTTTAACGTTTAAACAGATGCTTTGCCCACAGAGCCGAACAGCTCCATTTTTTCTTTGACCGTGCCTTTGATGGCTTCAAAACCCGGTGCAAGCAGTTTGCGCGGGTCATAGCCTTTGCCCTGCAAATCTTTGCCCGCCTCAATATATTTGCGCGTTGCGGCGGCAAAAGTCAGTTGGCATTCGGTGTTGACATTGATTTTGGCAACGCCCATGTCGATGGCTTTTTTAATCATGTCTGCCGGAATGCCGGTGCCGCCGTGCAGCACGAGCGGAATATGATTGGTGGCGGCATGAATTTTTTCGAGTGCTTCAAAATTCAGTCCTTTCCACGAGGGCGGATACACGCCGTGGATATTGCCGATGCCGGCGGCCAAAAAGTCAATGCCGAGGTCTGCAATGCGCGCGCATTCGTCTGCGTCGGCAACTTCTCCGGCGCCGACAACGCCGTCTTCTTCGCCGCCGATGCTGCCCACTTCGGCTTCAATCGAAAGTCCGTTTTCATGTGCAAGCGCAACAAGTTCCGTTGTTTTGGCAATATTTTCCGCGATGGGATAATGGCTGCCGTCAAACATAATGGACGAAAAACCGGCTTCGACACAGGCTTTTGCGCCCTCATAGGAGCCGTGGTCAAGATGCAGTGCAACCGGAACGGTGATGCCGAGCGTTTTGTCCATGGCTTTCACCATGCCCACAACCGTGCCGTACCCTGCCATGTATTTGCCTGCACCCTCGGATACACCGAGAATCACGGGGCTGTTCAATTCTTGTGCTGTCAGCAAAACCGCTTTGGTCCATTCCAGATTATTGATGTTGAATTGACCGACGGCATAATGTCCGTCACGTGCTTTTTGCAGCATTTCAGTTGCGTTTACCAGCATAATTGTACCTCCAAAAATTTAAAAATTGTGAATATTTTAACTAATAGTAGTATACCGCAAAGTGATGGCGAAATCAATCGTTCTTGCATTTTTTGTAAATGACAAACGAATATAGAATACTGCCGCCGCAAAACAGCGTCAACACGGCAGTGCTGCTCCATAAAAGCACTGTGCCGCGCGCAAAAAAAGAAAGAACAATCAAAAGAACGCCCGCAATCACCCACAGCGGACCGGCAAAACGATGGGTACGCCGCCAACATTCCGCGCTTGCAAGCGTCCACGGTGTGCGGATGCCGACAAAATAATTGTGGCGAAATTTCGGCATAAAGTTGCCTAAAACACAAAACATACCGCCCATCAATGCCGTGAGAATGGCGTCCATATGCAGCACATCGGGGTAAAATGCGTTGTATAACAGCAGGCAGTGGTTCAGACATAAAAAGAGTGCAAGCGTCAGGCGCACGGCGCTGTATGCGCGCGAAAACTTTTCGTAATTTTTGCGTTTCGGGTCAAAATACGGCAAAAATTGCAGCACCAGTGCAAGCACAAGCGGCAAAAACGAAAGCAGCATAACGTCAAACGGCGCCGCAAACCCATCTGCGTCACCCTGCATATTCCAGTGTGACGGAACTTGTGCCGGCAGATGTGCATAGCAGAAAAGCGTGGCGACAACCGGCAAAATCGCAAGCAGCCAAATCCAAAAAACGGCTCTATTTTTTTTCATGCTTTCCTCCCGTAAGACCGCTGACCCATGCGAGTACATCTTCCACCACACTGGTGTCAAGCTCATAATAAATATACTTGCCGCGCTTTTCGTCGGTGACAAGTCCCGCCTCTTTTAAAACAGAAAGATGATGCGAGACGGTGGCATTTGTGGTGCCGAATTGCTGCGCCAAATCGCCCGCGCTTTTCGGCCCTGTGCGCAGCAATTCCAAAATGCGGCGGCGTGTCGGGTCGGAAAGTGCTTTGAATGTGCTTTCAAACACCGCGCGTCACCTCCGTTTTTTGTCAATTTATTTCGACTTCTGTCACATGCAGTGTAACACAATGCGGTGAAACTGTCAAAAAATGGAACGCATAAAATCACTTTTTTTCTACTGTGAAAAAAGTGGTGAAAAAGCTAAAATTTACCCATTTAAACACGTAAAAATCAGCATTATCCCAACTTGACACAAAACTTTCAACAGGCTGTTTTGTTGAAAGTTTTCAACATTGCGTTGAAAACTAAGCCTCTCCGCAGCTTTCAACAGTCAAAAAACAGGGACAACAGGCTGTTTGTCAACACTTTCCACAGGGTTTTCAACAATTGACTTGGCAAAAGCGGAGTCTACAAGACGTATAATTCGAGGGCAGACAGAGATGCCGAATTTTTGCAAAATAAACTGTTTACTTTTCACGAAAATGCCCAAACTTCTGTTGTGGACGGAAAATCGAAGGGGGAGAAAAAGATGAAAGGTGTCACAAAACGCGTGATTGAAATTGTGGAGCCGCAGGACGCTTGCATTGAGCGTGTTCTTGTTTTTTTGCGCAGTGATTGTGCTTCCATGCGCGTGGGGCAAAAGCGCGCGGAAGCTGAAAAATACGTGGCGGGACTCGTGTGTTATAAGCGGCGTTTATGGCCGCTGCAAAATAAAGCGGTGCGCATTGTGTGCATGGTGGGCGGTGTGATTTTGCTGGCGGCAGCGGCGGCATATTTTTTGATGTAATACAATGTAAAAGGATAGTATAAAAAGTCGATTTATGATATAATAATCATTAACGTGATTATTATATTATTTTCATGCGCACGCTACGCGACGCGCAATTATATTATAAATCAATCACAAAATCAATTAGGAGACCTTAACAAACAATCGTGCAAAAATAAAATTGCCGTTTCCCGCGTGAACGGCTTACATAAACCGGAGGAAATAAATGGAAGATATCGAGCGCAATCAAATGGAAGACGTCGCCCTTGCATACGGCAAAAATGCCGTAACCGAGCTGCTCAAAAGCGGCGCGGGTGTGGACACGGTCTTTATTCAAGATACAATGAACGCTGCACAGGCAGGCTTTTACACGGCGCTTGCCAAAGATGTGGGCGCAGTTGTCAAGCGCGTACATGCCACAAAATTGCGCGGCATGTGCGGCACAGAAAGCCATCAGGGTGTTGCAGCCTACGCGGCAGGCATTGTGTATGCCGAGTTGGACGATTTGCTGACGGCAGCCGCCGCAAAAGGTGAGCCGCCATTTTTATTATTGGCAGACGGCGTGGAAGACCCGCACAATCTCGGCGCCATCATTCGCTCGGCGCTTTTGTGCGGCGTACACGGCGTGGTTATTCCAAAACGCGGCGGTGTTTCCATCACGCCGACCGTCCTCAAAAGCAGTGCCGGTGCAGCGTCAAGGCTGCCGATTGCGCGCGTTGCCAATATCGGCGAAGCCATTCGCAAGCTCAAGGCACAAAATGTTTTTGTCTATTGCGCGGATATGGACGGGCAACCCGCCTATGCACAAAATCTCACCGGCGCAATTGCCATTGTGGCGGGCAGTGAGGGAAGCGGCGTTTCACCGCTTGTGAAAAAGCTTTGTGACGGGGTGTTGTCTTTGCCGATGGCGGCGACAGGCACCGGTGTTGACAGCTTTAACGTGTCCGTTGCCACGGGTATTATTTTATATGAAACCATGCGTCAGCGCACAAAATAGAAGTGTTTGACTGAATCCAAGGGGGAGGAAAAACCTTGAGGCAAGAAAAAAAACGCATCAGCGATGTGGATATTGACCATATTTTAGAGCAGGTGCATGAGCAGCAGAAAATGACAGGCGGCTTGCTCGAAAATTCGGGCGAAAATCATGAGGATGAACTGGATTCCATTTTGTCCAGTCTCGGCATGGGAGAAAAGCAGCAGCGGCCGTATGCCCAGTTTTCTTCGCCCATTCAAAATACAGGCACAAGACCGGTGCAGCTCGTACAGCCTGCACCGGCGCTCGGCAAATTTGTAGAGCCGCCCATGATGGCGATTCCGCATGAAAAACCGGTGCAGCCTGTCTCTGATATCCCTGCAAAGCGCGCCGTTCCCGTGCAGCAGAGCAATGAGACGGAGGAAGCATCTACACTGGAACTGCCCACGATGAAGGCGTTCAGCGACGCACAGGAAAAACGAAAAAGTGATATTGAAACAGCCGCAGTGCAAGCTGCGTTTACGCGCGCCGGCATTGCCGTGCCGTCCGCAGTAACCGACAAAGCGGAACAAACAGTGTCGAAAAACACGATTTCACAGCCGCTGAACAACGCGATGTTCGGCGAAGTGGACGACCGCTTTCGCGCTTTTTTCAGCAAAACGGTTGCGCAAGACAGTCCGGCGGCAGAGCAGGCGGCATTTGAGAGCCAAAAAAAGAAAAGAAACCGGTTTAAAACCTTTTTAACCCGTGCGGTGCGCGATGAGGACGAGGCTTTTTTAACGGGAGAATTTGATGTGCATCCGGCGCGTCCTGCCGAAAAAGTGTCGGTGGAAATCAAGCGTGATGCAGATGTGCCGCAACAAACAAACGAAAAAGCGGCGGCGCTTGCCGCAACCTTTGCCGCCGGAGACCCGACCACAGGCGAGCTGCCGGTTCTCAAAAAAAGCGGACAGTTTAAAAGCTATACCATTACAATGCCGCTTGCGGGCGATGGCACAGAGGACAATCTGCCGCGTCAGTCGCGCGGTCAATCTGCCGGCTATGCAGAGATGGATGCCAACGAATACAATCATCTTGCAGATGCGCCCGCGGTGACAGCTTCGCTCAAAAACATGCGTGTGACGCGCATTTTGCGCATGGCAGCCACAGGTCTTGTGACATTGATTCTGCTGTATTTCGGGTTATCGGCACACAAAGGCGGTTTGCCGCCCATCGCCATGTTTGACCCGCATACGGAGCCGTTTGCGTTTTTACTTGTCAACTTTGTTTTGCTTGCGCTTGCGGCGCTGATTTGCCTTACCACCATGGGCGCCGGACTGGCAGGTCTTGTGCGCAAACCGACCACAGACACGCTGCCCGCACTTGCCACGGTGGCGGCGCTTTTGCAAAATCTGGTTTATTTGTTTACTGCCGCATCGTTCAATCCCGAAAAAATCACGCTGTTTGCGCCGATTGCAACCTTGCTTTTGTTCAGCAATACGCTTGGAAAATGGCTGCAAAGTAAAATCATCAGCGATAATTTCGCAATGGCAAGCGCCGGTTTTGACCATGCGGCGGCGCTGATTGTACCCAATCAAGAATTGACGCGCAAGCTTTGCAGCGGCATCGGTGAGGCGAATCCGTCCTTACTGGTCAGCCGTCCGGCGGGACTTGTCAAAGGCTTTTTACGCCAAAGTTTTTCCGCACACAGCAACGACCCGATGGCGCAAAAACTGTCGTATATCCTGTGTGGCGCGGCGCTTGTCTGCGGCATCATCTGCGGTGTGCGCACCGGCAACTTTTTGGCGGCACTCTCCGGTTTTGCCGCAACTTTCTGCATTGGCGCGCCGCTTGCGTCCTCACTGGTATATGCGATTCCCGCGTTTTTGTTGCAACAAAAAGCGTCAAAAGTAGGCGCAGTGATTGCAGGACCGAGCGCGGTGGCGGAGCTTGGAAAAACCAATGTGGTGCTGCTCAATGCGCGGGACTTGTTTCCGGCAAGCTGTGTGCGTTTGCACGGCATCAAAACGTTTGAAAAAGAGCGCATCGACCTTGCTATTCTGTATGCCGCAAGCCTTTTGGTAGACAATTGTGACACGCTGCGCGACACTTTTTTGGCACTGGTTGACAATAAAAAGAATCTCTTGTACAAAGTGGAAAACGCCCAGACGGAGCAAGGCTTCGGCTTTACGGGTTGGATTGATAATCACCGTGTTATCGTTGGAAACAGAGGGATGATGTCGCGGCACGACATCGAAATTCCCTCGCTTGAATACGAACAGAAATACACCAAAAACGGCGAGCGCAGTCCCATTTATCTGGCGGTTGCGGGCAAGGCATTCGGCATGTTCCTCGTGAGCTATCTGCCGGACGCACACGCGCAGCAGGTGCTGGACGATCTTGGGCATAGCGGCATCAATGTGGTGCTGCAAACAGACGATTTCAACATCACGGCGCCGCTTGTGGGCGCGACCTATCGTTTGCCGCTCACGGCGGTAAAAGTGTTGTCGCAGCAGGAGCGCAGTTTGTTGTCTGTGCAAACGGACTATGTGCCGGAGAGCGAGGGGTTGCTGACGCATCTTGGCACCTGTACGTCCTTTATTGGCGGACTGCGCGCGGCGGCAGGCGCCGCTGTGGGCGAAAAACTTGCCTGCGTGGTGCAGATGGCGGCAATTTTGTTCAGTTTGCTTGTCTGCGCGGTACTCAGCTTTTCACTCGGTCTTGCGGGTTTAAGCCTTACGGCAGTGTTGCTGTATCAACTGGCGTGGTGCGTGTTGACGGTGGTTTTGCCCATTTTAAAACGAACCTGAAATCAAAAACCGCACAAAGAAATGTGCGGTTTTTTATTCATAAAAAAGGAGGAAATTTATGGTATCTTTTTGGGCAATCAGCGGCACAATTTTCACGCTGTTAATTTCATTCGGTGTTCCGATTACCATGCTTGTGCTGCTGAAAAAGAAAACGGGCAAAGGATTGGCTGCGGCGGCAGTGGGTGCGCTTTGCTTTTTTGTCGGTGCGATGATATTGGAGCAATTGTTACATAGTCTCGTGTTTTCTCTCGTGCCGACACTGCGGCTGATGCCGATACCGTATGTGCTGTACGGCTGTTTTGCGGCAGGCATTTTTGAAGAGACGGCGCGGCTGCTCGGACTGAAGCTGCTGTGCCGAAAAGACAAAAGCGCGGCAATCGGGTTTGGATACGGCATCGGACACGGCGGCATCGAAGCCATCCTTGTGGTGGGCGTTTTGGCTGCACTCAACTTGAGCGCAATGCTCGGCGCACAGGAACTGCCGGCGGCACAAATTGCACAGCTCAATGCAGCGCCTGCGTTTGTCTTTTTCATGGGTGGCGTGGAGCGCATTTTTGCCATTGCGCTGCATTTGGCGCTCTCGATGCTGATTTGGATGGTCGTTGTAAAACGGCTGCCGTTTTATTTTTATTTTGTATCCATTCTTTTACATGCGCTGTGCAATGCGGCGGCGGCGCTTGCACAAACAGGTGTGCTGACAAGTTTGTGGGCAGTGGAAGCCTATACCGGTATATTTGCCGTTGCGGTCTGCGTCCTTGTGTGGGCGCTGTATGAAAAAACAAAGCCGACATCGGCTGTAAATGTGGAGGATTCAGTATGAAGTTGAAAGAATTTTTGCGCGAACGCGTGGCATTTTTTGCGAGTTTGATTGAAATTTTAATTTCGGTCATTGTTCTGATTGCTATTTTAATTACGGGCGCACAAGTGGTGGGTGAGCTGTTCGGTCTCATCGGCAGCAGAGATCAATATGCAGGTTTTTCAACGCTGATAGGACACGCGTTCAACCTTGTGATTGGCATAGAGTTCATCAAAATGCTCTCGAAACACACGCCCGGCTCTGCTATTGAAGTGCTTTTGTTCGCGATTGCACGGCAGATGGTGGTGGAGCATACAACGCCGCTTGAAAATCTGCTCAGCATCATTGCCATTGCGTTGATTTTTGTCATTCGCAAGTTTTTATTTGTGCCGTCTTTCGGCGCGCATATGCCCAGTACCACAGAATCGGCGCACACGTCGCATGAGGAAAAAGAGATAGACGAGATTTTCGAGGAAGACACAATTCACGCTTAAACAGGGAAGATGCGCAGTATCATTTTAAAGCAAAAATCGGCGGCAGAAACGAAAATTCTGCCGCCGATTGTTATTTGAAAAACGCAAGAAAATGCGGCAGAAACGCCTGCCATACATTCCACACGACCGGCACAAGCAGCGCCGGCAGAAAATTGGCGGTTTTGATTTTGGCGGTACCGATAAAATTGATGCCGATGCAGAGAATCAACGCATAGCCGACGGCGCAAATTTGCGTCAGCAACACGCCGGATAAAAGCGGCTCAAGCAAGCCGGCAAGCAGAGAGATACCGCCTTGATACACCAGTACCGGCAGAGCGGCAAAAATAACGCCGGGACCGAGCGTTGCCGCCAGTAGCACGGAAGAAATGCCGTCGAGCATACTTTTGACAGCAAGAATGCTGCCGTCGCCGCGCAAACCGTCATTCAGCGCGCCGATGATTGCCATGGCGCCGACGCAATACAGCAGTGTGCCGCTGACAAAGCTTTGCGCAAAGCCGGTCAGATGGAGTTTTGTCTCAATTTTTTCGGAAAGACCCGAAAGCCGCTCCTCAATTTGCAGTCCGCTGCCAATCAGCGCGCCCAGTACAAGGCTGATAATCAGGAGCAATTCACCGGAGGACGCAAGGGCGCCGTCCGGCTTGACGGTGAACATCGACGTGACAATGCCGTTGATGGCAAGCACCAAAACGGCGATGCCAAGCGCTTTGTGAATGGCGTCGTCCTGTGCGGGACGCACGGCTTTTCGAAAGACAAGCCCTAAAATTCCGCCCGCAACAATGGCGGCGGCATTGATGATGGTACCAAGCATGTAAAAACCTCCTAATTAAGTGCGGTATCTTTGGCAAAAAGTGCCTCTGCCATGGCGCGCAAGGGCGCGGATGCAGGGGCGGACAAGGTGGCATCGGTGGCAAGCAAGGCAGCGGCTTCCTGCTGCGCGGCATACAGTGTGCGGCTGTCTGCCATCAAATCGGCAATGTGCAATGTGGGCAACCCGTGCTGACGATTGCCGAAAAAATCGCCGGGGCCGCGGGTTTCAAGGTCGTATTTCGCCACGGCAAATCCATCGTTTGTATGACATAAAAACCGCAGACGACTGCGCACGGCGTCACTTTGATGGTCGCTGATTAAAATGCAGGACGCATCCGCCGTGCCGCGTCCGACACGTCCGCGCAGTTGATGCAGCGCCGAAAGACCGTAGCGCTCTGCGTTTTCAATCACCATCACACTGGCGTTCGGCACATCGACACCCACTTCAATAACGGTGGTAGACACCAAAACATCAAGGCTGCCCGCCTTAAACGCCTCCATGACGGCGGCTTTTTCGGTGGCTTTCAGCCTGCCGTGCATCAAACCAACGCGGTAGCCGGCAAGCAGCGGTTTTGCAATCGTTTCATAATAGGCGGTGACGGCGTGTAAATCGCTTTCGCCCTCGTCAATCAGCGGACAGACGATATAACCCTGCCTGCCGCGCGCAAGCTGATTGCGTAAAAAACCATACATATCTGCGCGTTTTTTGCTTGTAATGGCGTATGTTTTGACGGGTGTGCGTCCGGGCGGCAATTCGTCCAGCACGGAAATATCAAGGTCGCCAAACAGTAAAAGACCGAGTGTGCGCGGAATCGGCGTTGCGCTCATGACAAGCAAATGCGGGTGGTCGGCTTTTGACGCAAGCATACTGCGTTGCCGCACACCGAAACGGTGCTGTTCGTCCGTGATGGCAAAGCCGAGTTTGGCATATTCAACACCGGCGCTGAGTACCGCGTGTGTGCCGATGATGAGGTCGGCATCGCCCTGTGCAATGGCGCGCAAAACCGCTTTTTTCACACTGCCTTTGACGCTGCCCGTCAACAGCACCGTGCGTATACCAAGCGGCGAAAGCATCGATTGCAGCGTATTGGCATGTTGTGCCGCCAAAATTTCGGTGGGTGCCATCAAAACGCTCTGATATCCGTTTCTGGCGGCGGCATAAATACCGGCGGCGGCAACCAGTGTTTTGCCGCTGCCGACATCGCCTTGCAAAAGGCGGTTCATGGGCGCAATTTTTGTGAAATCCGTCAAGATTTCATCGGCGGCACGTTTTTGCGCACCGGTGGGTGCAAAGGGGAGAGACGTCCAAAACGGCGTCATGTCTGTCGTGTGCATCCGCGCGCCGGTCAGGGATAAATCGCGGTGGCGCAGCAGCAGTAAACCGAGTTGCAGCGCCAGTAATTCTTCAAAAATCAAGCGGCGGCGCGCGTCATGCACATCGCCGATGTTTTGCGGAAAATGAATTTTTTGCAGCGCCTCGGTTTTGCCGCAAAGCCTGTATTTTGCCCGCATCCACGCGGGCAAAGGCTCGGCAATAACGGGTGCTGCGGCAAATGCCGTACGCATACATTTAGAGATAAACAGGCTGTTGATGCCGGCGGTTTGCGGATAGATGGCAACAAGCGGCGTTGCAGCGGCGGCAGCGACGGTGAGCATTGCGGGGCTGACCATTTCACGACAGGCAAAACTGCCGCCTACTTTGCCGAAAAAGTAATATTCATGCTCAATTTCAAGCTTTTGAGAAATATACGGATTGTTGAAATAGGTGATGATTAAACTTGCTGTTTCATCTCCGGCTGTCACTTTGCACATTTCCTTGCCGCCGCGCATTTGCATTGCGCCGCTTTTGCCGTATACGGTGGCTTTCACAACGCATTTTACATCATAAGGTGCGTTTGCGATGGGATAGGGAAGGGAATAATCAACATAGTCACGCGGATAAAACCCGAGCAAATCGTCCACGGTGACAATGCCGAGTTTTTTAAACTGTGCGGCGCGCTTTTCGCCAACGCCTTTGAGATATTGAATGTTGATGCCCCCACCTCCCGTTCTGCATCTTTGTATTGAAAAAAGCGCCGCCGAAACGGCGGCGCTCCAACCTGTTAAAAAACATTTTTATGCGATAAAAAGTGCTTTTATTCCACGCTGATGATATAATAATAAACCGGCTGACCGCCGTTTAAATGGGTGACCTCAATGCCGGCGGGACATTTTGCCTGCACAAGCGCAGTGGTGCGGGCGGCGTCCTCCTCGCTGATATCACAGCCGGAAATCACCGTCACAAAGCTGCTGTCTTTTTTGCACATGCTGCGCGCAAGGCGGTAGGTTGTTTTGGCAATGTCGGTGCCGACGGCAACGAGTTTGCCGTTTTCAAGCGCCAAAATTTCGCCCTGTTTGATTTTTTTGCCGTCGAAATCGCTGTTGCGCGCGGCGAAAGTAATCAAACCGGTTGAAACACGGTCAGCCGCCTGCATCATGGCAACGCTGTTTGCGTCTGCGGTGGCGTCGGGGTCGTAATTCAGCATGGCGGTGATGCCCTGCGGAATGGTGCGTGTCGGCAATACCACAATGGTGCGGTCGGCAATATTTTTTGCCTGCTCTGCCGCCATGATGATGTTTTTGTTGTTTGGCAGAACAAAAACAGTTTTTGCCGGCACACTCTGCACGGCAGCAACGATGTCGGCGGTTGCCGGATTCATCGTTTGACCGCCGGAAACCACAGCATCTGCGCCAAGGTCGGTGAAAATCGCTTTCAAACCGTCACCGGCGGCAACGGCAACAAAACCAAACTCACGGTCGCTGTCAACGGCGGCATATGAAAATTCACCGGCAGGTGCATTTTCGGCGGCAACCTGTTTTTTCAGACCGGCACCTTGCGCCTGACGCCCTAAAAACTGCTCGTGCATATTTTCAATTTTGATACTGGTGAGATAACCGTGGTGGACTGCGGTAGACAAAATTTTGCCGGGGTCCGCAGTGTGAACATGGCAGTTAATCACTTCATCGTCCTCAATGGCAACCACGGAATCGCCGTTGCTCTCGAGAAATGCGCGCAGTTTTTCGGTGCTGGCATCTTCGTTTTTGTTCACCAAAAACTGGGTGCAATAACCGTTTACAATGTCTTCCACCGACATCAAATCATCGGTATAAACACCGCGCCCTGCGCCTGTGGTGGAAAGTTTTGCTTTCTTTTCAACGCCCTCGTCGCTCTCAATGATGGCGCCGTCGGCAAAAACCGAAAGCATTCCCTCAAAAATGCACATGAGACCTTGTCCGCCGGCATCGACAACGCCTGCTTTTTTCAAAACAGGAAGCTGCTCGGGCGTGTAATCAAGCGCGCGCTGACCGGCGGTGCAAACAAGCTGCCATAATTCGACAGGGTCAGCAATATTGGAGGCGGCGGCTTCTTCTGCGGCAACGCGCGCCACGGTCAGCATTGTGCCTTCGGTCGGCTTCATAACGGCTTTGTATGCGCCCTCGACACCGCTTTGCAATGCTTTTACAAGGTCGGCGGCACTCGCTTCTTTCTTGCCCTGCAATGCTTTTGAAAAGCCGCGGAACAAGAGACTGGAAATGACGCCGGAGTTGCCGCGCGCACCGCGCAGCATGGCGCCGGCAGTTACCTGCGCAACTTTTTCAACGGTGCAGTCATCCGGCAGACCGAGCAACTCTGTGCGCGCGGCGCTGATGGTCATGCCCATATTGGTGCCGGTGTCGCCGTCCGGTACGGGAAAAACATTCAGCTCATCAACGCGCGCGCGCTGGTTGCCCAGATGATTCGCGCCGGAAATAATGCTGTTTTTTAAAGTTAAGCCTGTAATCATGTGTTTTCACCTCAAAAAAATTTCGGCAGATGCCGTGAGCGTTCTAAAAAAGAACGCACTCTCATACAATGTCATCCACGCATACATCAATGCGTAAAACTTTCAAAGCCGTGGCGTCCTCTACGGCATATTTTACCTTGTGGGTGATACTGCGCACAATGGCGGCAATATTCAGTCCAAAAGTGACTTGTATATGCAGTTCAATCACAAGGCGACCAT
>JAVWRA010000015.1:0-27428 GCA_036635095.1 Ruthenibacterium sp.
CTATACGCAATTTTAGCCGCCATTTTGAACGCCATTTCAGAGGAATCCACCGGATGATAGCTGCCATCAAGCAATGTCGCTTTCAGTCCAACCACCGGATATCCTGCCAAAACGCCGTGCTGAACGGCTTCCTGCAAGCCTTTTTCCACCGCAGGGAAATAGTTTTTCGGCACAGAACCGCCGAAAACTTTTTCTTCGAATACAAATTCTCCGTCTTGTGTCGGCTCAAATTCAATCCATACATCGCCGAATTGTCCGTGTCCGCCTGTTTGCTTTTTATGGCGTCCCTGTGCTTTGCATTTTTTGCGCACAGATTCACGATACGCAATGCGCGGCTGTGTAAGGCTGACTTCTACGCCGAATTTCGCTTTCAGTTTGGCACACACGGCGTCCAAATGCTGCTCGCCGAGTCCGGAAATAATCTGCTGTACCGTTTCGGTACTCACTGCATAAGAAAGCGTGGGATCTTCTTCCATCAAGCGCTGCAATGCGCCTGAAATTTTGCTTTCATCGCCCTTTTGCTTCACTTTAATTGCCATCGACAAGGTCGGATTGGGGAACACCGGCTGTTCCAGTTTTACCACAAAAGACGGCGCACACAGCGCATCGCCTGTCTGCGTACC
This sequence comes from Ruthenibacterium sp., assembly GCA_036635095.1. Classification (GTDB taxonomy): domain Bacteria; phylum Bacillota; class Clostridia; order Oscillospirales; family Ruminococcaceae; genus Ruthenibacterium. Next base: position 624 of record JAVWRA010000015.1, read on the forward strand.
GGTCAGCTTTGTGATGGCACCGATATCGCCTGCTGTGATTTCAGCGGTGTCAATTTGCTTTTTGCCTTTCATGAACACCAGTTTGCCCAAGCGCTCCGCACTTCCCGTGCGGCTGTTGACAACGGGTGTATCGCCTTTGAGACAGCCGCTGATGACTTTAAGATAGCTCAATTTGCCCACAAACGGGTCGGCAACGGTTTTGAACACATAGGCAACAAGCGGCGCATCCGGTGTGCATGGCACTTCTACCGTGTCTCCGTTTGTATTGACGCCCATGGTTCCCGCACCACGCGCGGCGCTCGGCAACAACTTACGTACGCCCCATAAAACTTGATCGATTGCTTCCAGATTGACCGATGAGCCGCAGAAAACCGGCGTGATAGCGCCCGTTTTGACACCTGCTTTGACGCCGGCGGTCAGTTCTTCCTGCGTAAACGGCGTACCTTCAAAGAATTTCTCCATCAACGCTTCGTCTGTTTCGGCAACCGCCTCACGCATGGCTTCAATCAAACCGTCTACACGGTGACCATAGCTCGGCACCGGCACTTCACGCGCCGTTCCGTTGACGTAACTGTAGGCTTTCATGGTGATGAGGTTGAGATACACACGCCCGCCCGCCTGCTCTATCGGCACAACAACCGGACAGACGGAAGGTCCGAATTCGGTTTTGAGCGCTTCAAACACTTTGTAAAAATCCGCGTTTTCGGCATCAATTTTGCTGAGATAGAACATGCGGCTTTTGCCGCTTTTGATGGCAAGGCGATATGCCTTTTTCGCGCCGACGGAAAGACCGCTGCGCGCAGAAGTCGTGATTAAAACACTTTCTGCCGCGCGGATTCCCTCACACTGACCTGCCGCGAAATCGAACAGACCCGGCGTGTCCAGTAAATTTATTTTTACATCTTCATATTCAACCGGCGCAATCGCCAGTGACAGCGACGCATGACGCTTTGCTTCATCCGGATCAAAATCACAAACCGTATTGCCGTCCTCCACGCGTCCGAGCCGGTCTGTGCCGTTTGTTAAAAACAGCATTGCCTCTGCCAAACTTGTTTTGCCGGCGCCACCGTGGCCGGCGATTAGAACGTTGCGGATGTGGTCGTTTGCATATTTCATAAAAATACCCTCTTTCGTACTCTGTTGTTACAGAGTAACAGCTTATGAAGTCTATTGTATCACATTACACAGTTTTTTCAAATATATTGTTTCGCTCTTTAGGAGAATTGACTGTCAAATCTTTTCATCTTTCCTTGTACAGAATGCCAAAAATCCCCGCAAATCGCTGCGCGACTTGCGGGGATTTACATTTTAATCCTGTTTTTGAAACTACAATAAAATTAACGGTTCGGATTGACGATGTTACGCCAATCAAGGTCGCCGCGCTCAAGCCCGTGAATCAGCACTTCCGCCGTGGCAATATTGGTGGCGATGGGAATATTGTGTACATCGCACAAACGCAACAGATTCATTTCGTTCGGCTCATGCGGCTTTGCGCTGATAGGGTCACGGAAAAACAGCAGCAAATCGATTTCATTGCATGCAATACGCGCGGCAATCTGTTGGTCGCCGCCGTGTGTGCCGGACAAAAAACGCTGTATGGGCAGCCCTGTTGCCTCGCTGACAAGCTTGCCGGTTGTGCCTGTGGCAATCAGCATATGCTGTGACAACACGCGGCAATATGCAATGCAAAACTGCACCATCAGTTCCTTTTTAGAATCATGTGCGATAATGGCGATATTCATATTCATCGTCCTCCTTTTGATCAAGACCGCAAAAGCGGTATATTATGTAATAACGAGCGGCGCTTCTCTGCCGCAAATACGCGCCGCAACAGCGGCAAATGCGCGATCTGCCTTGCAATTTTGCGGCAATTTTGTGCCGGTTGCGCCGGCTGTTTTCACCTGTTCGCTATACGGCAAAACGCCAATCAACTGTGCGCCCACCGTGTCGATGCAAAAATCCAAATTGTCCACGCCCGAACCGGCAAGCGTTTGCGGAACTTTGTTCAGCAGCAAACGCACGGTCAGATACGGATGTTCATACAGCGCATCGGACACAATTCGTCCATCTCGCACCGTGACAGGGTCAGGCGTGATGACAATCAGCGCAAGCTGCGCCACTGCCGCGGCGGCTTCAAACGGGGCGCCCATGCCGGCGGCGGTATCGAGTAAAATAAAATCAAATTCCGTACAAACCTGTGCTAAAAAAGCAGAAAGCGGCTCCGTTTGCACCGTGCCGCCCGAATATGGCGCAGAAATCACCGACAAATTCGGATAAAGCAAACTTTCCGCAACCGCTTTATCCGCGCGACAGCGTCCGCTTAAAATATCCTCAACATCATACACTGTTTTGCCGTACACGCCCGAAATAATGTCTACACTGCGCAAACCGGAATCCAGTTCCACAAGCAGCACACTCTTTCCGCGCGCCGCAAGCTTTGCCCCTAACAACACAGACACCGTGCTTTTGCCGGTTCCGCCTTTGCCGGACGCGAGCATCAATACTTTTGCACTCATCGCAACTCCTCCGGCAATTTTTGCTTATTTCTGTTTTTGGGTAAAAATTACATATTCGTACAAAATAGAGTATAGCACAAAAAAGGGATAAATACAATGATATTCTTTGCACTAATGCACAAAAATAATGTGAATTTTTAGTCTGCTGACGCAAGAAAGCTAAAGTTGCGTGTCGAAATGCTGTAGAAGTGCATAAATATGTGCCACGGGAAATCCCATCACATTAAAATAACAGCCTGTGATGCCGCACACAAACTTTGCCGCCGCACCCTGTATGCCATAGCCGCCGGCTTTGTCGTATGCCTCGCCTGTCTCCAAATATGCACTGATTTCCGCCTCGCACAGCGGCGCAAAGGTCACGGCGGTTGTCTCTGTAAACGATTCAAACTGTGCGCCTTTGCAAATTGCAACGCCGGTATGCACGAGATGAGTGCGCCCCGAAAGCAGTTGCAGCATACGCCGCGCATCTGCTGCGTCTGCCGGTTTGCCCAGCACTGCGCCGTCCACATCGACTACCGTATCGCAGCCAATCACAATGTCTGACGGATAAAAACACGCCACATCACGGCATTTTGCACAGGCAAGTGCCTGTGCAAGCTGTGCGGGCGTGTCTGCCGTGACGGTGCGTTCATCTACTGTGCTTGGCACAACCGTATAGGTGGGCGTTATGAGCGCGAGCAACTCTTTGCGGCGCGGAGAACCGGAGGCTAAAATCATGTTTTTCTCCTTTTTCACCGCAAATTGGTGCGGTTATAACATAAAATGGCAATGGAAATGGTGATGATTTGCGCCACGCTGATGCCCATATGCAGACCGAGCGTGACCGTCAACACCGACAAATCCAGTGTGACAGGCGCAAAGCCGATGGTACTGTAATAGGAGAGCCAACTTAAAATAGGCACGCCCTCGCATACTTTTGCCAGCATTCCGCCCGACACGATGCCCGCAAGCAGAAAAAACAGCAGTAAAAAAGTTCGTTTCAATTTCATGAATTTCTCCTTATTTTTTGCCGGTAGAGCCAAACCCGCACACACCGCGCGCCGTGTCCGACAGCTCTTCCACTTCCTCAAAGGTCGGCTGCAATGCCGGTGCAATGCGCAATTGTGCAATGCGCTCACCGTTTTGCACGGTGTAGGTTTTTTCCGACAAATTGACAATGCCCATCTGCAATTCGCCGCGATAATCAGAATCAATCACGCCGACGCCGTTTGACAGTGCAAGTCCGTATTTGAGTCCGTGTCCGCTGCGGATATGCACAAGCGCCACGTAATCGGCACTTGGCAGTTCGATGGCAATGCCGGTGGGAATGACAACGCGCGTCATCGGCGCAATGGTAATGCCCTCCGGCGGACAAAGTGCATATAAATCGGCGGCGGCGGCGCCGGCTGTGCCGTATGTCGGCATAATGGCATTCGGAGAGAGCTTTTTTACTTGAATTTTCATATCAGTTTGTTCCTTTAAAATAGAGTCCGCGCGTAAAATCATCGCCGCTTGCGCGATGCGCTTTGAAATCGGACATGATTTTTTGTGCTTCTTCTTTTGTTTCAATCGTAAAATCGAGCAATGCAATATCGACCGGCAATTCTGCCAGTTTATCGCCCATATACAGCGGAATCGGATTATACACCGTGCGCACACCGGCAGCACCGGGTGCCGAGCAGCGCACCGGCAGCCGCATCGCTTTGCGGTCAAGCAAGCTGCCGCGTCCGTTGCAACCCGCGCAGGTGCGTACATTGTGCAAAGGGCATGCGCGCGTGAGCATCAGCGGCATGTGTCCGTAGGCGAGAATTGCCGTTTGCATTCCCGCGGGGGCAATCTGCGCCATATCCGCCGTGGTCATTTCAACACTGAGCGTTGCCGCACACAAGCCGAGCGCCGCATATTCCTCTGCCGCCAGCGGATTGGCAATATTCAGTCCAAATCCGCCCATCATCGGCAAGTTTTTACACAGCGCAAGATGCGCGATGTTCTGCACAAAATATCCCGCGAACCCGTCATTTTTACTGTCCGCTATCTGCTGTTCGGCAAGTGTTTGCGCCCCGCCGAATAAAGCGCGCGGCAGCGCAAGCCATGTTTTGGCGCGCAGCGATTGCGGCACCTGCCGCCAAATTGCAAGCGGAAAAATAAGCCCGTTGCAATCCGCCGCGTTGTCCGGCATCTGCGCCAATTCCGCAAACTGCGCCATGATTTTCTGCGGCGGTTTCGAATGTGTCTGCACCGCCGGAAATTGGGGTTCCGCACACGGAATCACACGCGGCACAGAACGTTTTTGCAGCAGCGTTTCAAGCGCACGGCGGCGCATTTCGCCAAGCTCACCCGCCGGAATAAACAAATGGTTTTCGCCTGTCAAATTGATTTCCGCCGCATAAAACGGTGTGCCGCCTGTTTTGGCAAGTGCGCGCCGATATGCGTCACTCGGGTCTTTTTGCGCGGCAGCCGGCACGGTTTCGCCATACACAATCGCCTTGTTTGCGTCTGCGTCAATCGCCGTCAGCTTTGTGCCGTCGGCGGTCAGCGTCAGCGTAAAAGTCACCGGCACACTCTGCTTCTCACGCCGAAATAATTCGCGCAACTGCGGCAAAGCCGCTTTGGCGGCGGCAGAATCTTCTCCTGTGCGAATGCCGAACATACTGCCGTCTATCTTGCCCTCGATATAACTATTTGTAAAACCGGAACGAGAAAATACGTCCTGTAATAATTGAGCGTCATACGCTGTGCCTGCAAGCGCGTGGACGCAGGCATTGACCGCCGCGGCGGCATATTCCGGTGTGCGCAGGCGTCCCTCAATCTTCACACTGGAAACGCCGGCATTTGCAAGTGCGGGCAGCCGGTCAATCGCAGATAAATCTTTGAGACTGAGATGATGTGCGCCCACATCACCCGCACTGAACGGCAGACGGCACGGTCCGGCACACGCGCCGCGATTGCCGCTGCGTCCGCCGAGAAACGCACTCAAATAGCACTGTCCCGACACGCTCATACACAGCGCACCGTGTACAAAGGTTTCGGTTTCAATGCCGCAGTTTTTTGTGATGTGTTCAATTTCCGCCAGTGACAATTCGCGCGATAAAATCACGCGGGCAAACCCCATTGCGGCAAGCTGTTTTGCACCGGCAAGTGCGTGAACGCTCATCTGTGTGGAACCGTGCAACGCAAGCGTCGGCGCCATTTGCCGCGCGAGTGCCGCCGCCGCCAAATCCTGCACAATCAGCGCATCGGCGCCTGCCTGTGCCACTTGCCGAATGCTGTCTGCCAGCAAGGTGAGTTCAGACGGATAAACCAGCGTGTTCAGTGCAACATATACTTTGACGCTCCGCGCATGACAAAATGCCACCGCCTGCTCCAACGCATCGATGGTAAAATTATCTGCACTGCGGCGCGCATTGAAACGAGGCAAACCTAAATACACGGCATTTGCACCGGCAAATACCGCGGCTTTGAGCATTGCATCATTGCCGGCAGGCGCCAGAATTTCAGGCGCGCCTGTTTTACTCATGCGCAGGCGGTGTCGGCATTCCGGACACGGTGGCAAGTTGCGTTTTCAGCGCGGCTATTTCGCGGCGCAGATGCTCTACCTCGCGATGTGCTTCCTCGGCTGCAAGCTTTGCACTTGCGGCATCTTCCAGATAGTCTTTGATTTGCGCACGCATATTGTCTGCGCCGCCGTTTGCTTTGCGACTTTCGTCAAGATAGGTAAGCGCCGTGATAATCGCCGCCATTGTGATAGACGCCGTCGGACTTGTCGCAAGTGTCTGGCCCATATCGGCATCAAGCTTTTCGGCAAGCGAAAGAACATAATCCGCCGAGTCTGTAGAATTGATGACGTAGTTTGAACCGCAAATGGTAAAGCGTATTTTATTGGCTGGCATTTGAGATACGCCCCTTTCTGTTTTATATACTTTCTTCTATTATAGACGAAAAGTGAGCAGATAAAAAGTCTATTTTGAAAATAATAGAAGAAAAATCGTATTTGTGTTGAATGAATCGGTAAAATATAATATAATGATGCTATATATCATTTTCAATGTCTGCTGTTTCGACATTGCAGAGACCTGTTTTCTGCGTCGAATTGCTTACAATAAAGGAGTATCTATCTTGAATATTAAATACACGAAAAAAGAATTTGAAAAACTGCTGACCGAAATGCTGTTCAGCGAATTTGCAATTGACATTGCCTCCGCAACCGATGATCAGGTTTATCGCGCACTTGCCTTGATGACACGGCAAATTTTGAGTGAAAAGCGCAAACGTTTTATGGCGCGCACCTATGGTTCCAATGGCAAACAGGTCTATTATTTGTGCATGGAATTTTTGATGGGACGCAGTCTCAAAACCAATTTGTTTAATTTGGGCATGAATCAAGTTGCCGCCGAGGTTCTCAAAGGCTATGACATGAAACTTGATAATATTTATGAGCAGGAACCGGATGCCGGTCTCGGCAACGGCGGACTCGGGCGGCTTGCGGCGTGTTATCTTGACGGCATGGCAACGGATAATATCCCCGGCACAGGCTATTCTATTTTGTATGAATATGGCATTTTCAAGCAGAAAATTGTGGACGGCTGGCAGCACGAACGCGCCGACAACTGGCTGCCGGGCGGCGGCGTGTGGCTGAAAAGCCATCCCGACCAAGCCATTGAAGTGAAATTCGACGGCGACATTGTTGAGAGCTGGGACGGCGGATATCATCATGTTCTGCATGAAAACTGCACCAGTGTGCTTGCTGTGCCGAGCGATATGTATATTGCCGGTTATGATTCACAGGGCGTTTCAAAACTGCGTTTGTGGCAGGCAAAAGCACCAAACTTTGACATGGACAGCTTCAATGCGGGCGAATATGGCAATGCCATGACGAAAAACGGCAACGCCGAACTCATCAGCAAAGTGCTGTATCCGAACGACAACCATATCGAGGGGAAAATTCTGCGTTTGCGTCAGCAGTATTTTCTGTCGGCGGCGTCCATCGGCGACATCATCAAAAATCATTTGGCACAATACGGCACTCTTGACAATCTGCCGGACAAAATTGCCATTCATATCAACGACACCCATCCGACGCTTGCCATTCCCGAATTGATTCGCATTTTGCTTGACGAATGCGGCTATTCATGGGGCAATGCACTGGATATTGCGCGCCGCACATTTGCCTATACCAACCATACCGTCATGAGTGAAGCGCTTGAAAAATGGAATATGGATTTGTTCAAAAAGACGCTGCCGCGTATTTATCAAATCTGCAACGAGCTGAACAAACAATGCCGTGCCGACCTTGAAACGAAATTTCCGGGCGACGAGGGCAAAATTGATTATATGGCAATTTTCGGCGGCAACGAAGTGCGCATGGCGAATATTTGCTGCTATGTCTGTCATTCCATCAACGGCGTGTCAAAACTGCACAGCGAAATCATCAAGGAAAGCGTTTTCCACGATTATTTCCTTGCCACGCCGGAAAAATTCACCAATGTCACCAACGGTATTGCTTATCGCCGTTGGCTTTTAGCGTCCAATCCCGCGCTGACCGCTCTGCTGAGCGAAACCATCGGTGACGGCTTTAAAAAAGATGCCGCAAAATTGAAAGATTTTGCAAAATTCGCCGATGATAAAACCGTGCTGCAAAAATTGGAAGAAGTCAAATATAACAACAAAGTCATTTTTGCCGACCATCTGCAAAAAGTGACCGGACAAATCATTGACCCGCACTCCATTTTCGATGTACAGGTCAAACGGATGCACGAATACAAACGGCAGCACATGAATGCACTGAACATTGCCGCGCAGTATCTCTATATCAAAAACCATCCGAACGCGCCGTTTGTGCCGAAAACTTATATTTTCGGTGCCAAAGCCGCGCCGGGTTACTATATGGCAAAACAGATGATTCGTTTGATTTGCAAATTGGGCGACTTGATTGATGCCGACCCCGCCGTGCGTGAAAAACTGCGCATTGTGTATCTTGAAGATTACTGCGTCACCACCAGTGAACGCTTGATGCCCGCAAGCGAAGTGTCTGAGCAAATCAGCCTTGCCGGCACGGAAGCCTCCGGCACCGGCAATATGAAATTTATGCTCAACGGCGCCATCACCATCGGCACACTTGACGGTGCAAATGTGGAAATTGCCGACGCTGCCGGTAAAGAAAACGAGATTATTTTCGGAATGCTGACAAAACAGGTTGACGATCTCAAAGCATTCGGCTACCATCCGTCAAGCTTCATCAACACGAATGAAGAAGTGGACGAAGTGTTGAATCTGCTTGAAAGAGGTTGGGACGGCGAAAGCTATCACGAAATTGCCGACAATCTGCGCACGGCAGATCCCTATATGGTCATGGCGGATTTTGCCGATTATCGCCGCGCACAGGGCGAACTCAGCAAACTGTATACACAGCGTGAAGTTTGGAATCGCATGAGCCTGATGAACATTGCAAACAGCGGCATTTTCTCGGCGGACCGCTCTGTTTATGATTACTCGCGTAATATCTGGCATACGAAACCCATCAAATAAAACAAAGGCAGGGTGTCGGTATGTCAACGATTTACAACAGTCAAAACGCATATTACAAAACACCGTTTGGCGCTGTGTGCGTGGGTGATTCCGTGGCGTTCACCTTGCGTGTTCCCGCGGAATATCACTGTGCAACGCCTTATTTAATCATCAATCGCGACGGTGAAGCTCCGCAGCTTTTGCCGCTTTCCTATGTTGAAAGCGACGGTGAAACAACTGTTTTTTCCATCACTTTCACGCCGGATACTACTTGTCTTTATTTTTATTATTTTGATTTATACACAGGCTATCGCAAACTGTACTGCGGTGAACTGGGCGAGGCATATCTTTCCACGGAAACCGGCACGCCATGGCAGTTGACCGTCTACGACAAGAATTTCACCACGCCGAAAGCGCTTGCCGGCGGCGTGATTTATCAGATTTTTCCCGACCGTTTTTATGAGGGCGTTAAAAATAAGCCGCTCATTTTTGCCGATCGCATTTATCGCGATGACAAAGAAAACGAGCCTTATTTCTGGCCGAACGAACAACATGAGGGATATCTGAATCTCGATTATTACGGCGGCGATTTTGCGGGAATCCGTGAAAAGCTGCCCTATCTTTCTTCCCTTGGCGTCACCTGTATTTATCTCAACCCCATTTTCGAGGCGCATTCCAATCATCGATACAACACCGCTGATTATCGCAAAGCGGACCCGCTGCTCGGCACCAATGAAGAATTTGCCGCGCTGTGCCGTGAAGCAAAAAAATGCGGCATCGGCATCGTGTTGGACGGCGTGTTCAGTCATACCGGTTCTGATTCCGTTTATTTCAACCGCGAATGCCGTTATCCCACCTGCGGTGCATACCAAAGCGCACACAGTCCGTACCGCAAATGGTATGATTTCAGCCGCAATTATGCCTGCGGTTATCGCAGTTGGTGGGGGTTTGAAACCTTGCCGGAAGTCAATGAAAACGAGCCGTCGTTCCGCAAATTCATTTGCGGCGAGGGCGGCGTAATCGACTACTGGCTGTCACTGGGCGCGTCCGGTTTCAGGCTGGATGTCGCAGACGAATTGCCGGATGATTTCATTGAGGATATCCGCACTGCCGTCAAGCGAAACGGTGAGGATAAATATTTGCTGGGCGAAGTGTGGGAAGATGCCACCAATAAATTCAGCTATGGCCGCAGACGCACTTATCTGCTTGGAAAAGGGCTTGACGCTGTGATGAACTATCCGTTCCGCAATGCCGTTCTCGCCTTTGTAACCGGAGAAAATGCACGGCGCACCGCCAATAGTTTGATGCACATTTGCGAAAATTATCCCGCGCCGGCACTGCATGTTCTGATGAATTTCATGTCCACGCACGACACGGTGCGCGCAATCACCGCCATTGCCGGTGAACCGATTGACGGGCATAATCGCTACTGGCAGAGCGGGCGCCGCCTGTCTGCCGAACAATATGAGCGCGGACGGAAACTGTTGACGCTTGCCTATGTTTTGACTTTCACGCTGCCGGGGATTCCGAGTATTTATTACGGCGATGAAATTTGTATGCAGGGTTATAAAGACCCGTTCAATCGCGGTTATTTTGACTGGGATTCACGCGAGACACGGATGCGCCCCGTCTTACAACAGCTTGCCGCATTGCGGCATACGCACAGCGCGTTCAAAGACGGCGCGCTTGTGATTGTCAAGGCGATTGATGGCGTTTTGCTGTATGAACGGCGCAACGCGGAGGAAACCGTTGCCGTGTGTGTCAACCGCTCCGGCGACACGCTGCACGAAGTGCTTTGCGGCAGAGAAATCACAGTTAATCCCTATCATTTTGCCATCGAAACACAAAAAAACGAAACATAAACAAGATGTCAGAGCGGCATCTGTCGTGCCGTCACGATGGATGCCGCTCTGCTTGTCTCTGCGGCTGCCTTTCGTTCCCATCTGCTTTAAACGTTCAAAACGCGTAAATTTCGCCGTTTTTGACCTTTGTCATTTTTGAAGCAATCTGATATACTGTACAATATTGCATCACATTGCAATTGCCGTTTGATATCGCCCGCCAAAAACGGCGGAGAAAGGCGAAATAGTATGATTGTATATTTGGATTCCCTCGTATGGATTTTGCTCGTGATTGGCTTTATTGTGCTGGAAGCTGCCACCGTGGCGCTTGTCAGCATCTGGTTTGTCATTGGCGCCGCCGCCGCGCTGATTGCCACCATTTTTACCGATTCCATCGCCATTCAAATCAGCGTTTTTGTTCTTGTGAGCGCACTCGCCTTGGTGCTGACGCGTCCTTTTCTCAAGAAAAAGCTTGATGTCAAGGCAACGCCCACCAATACAGAGCGCAATATCGGTCGCACCGCAACCGTCATCATCGCCGTGTCGCCCGAGCAGACGGGACGTGTCAAACTGAACGATATTGACTGGACGGCAGAATCGGCGCAGACACTGCCCGTCGGCAGTCTTTGTGTGGTAGATGCCATGCACGGCAATGTGCTTTCCGTCTCCCCTGTTCATGTATCGGAACACGCTTGATTGTTTACGCATTATATAAAAGGAGTTTTTCATTATGTGGTTTGTATTTTTAATTTTAATCATCATTGCCGTTGTACTCGTCATTACCAATATGTATATTGTGCCGCAGTCCATGACTTATGTTGTGGAGCTGATGGGCAAATATTATGCAACATGGCCTGCGGGCGTTCATTTTAAGGTGCCTTTTTTCTCGCGCATTGCCAAAAAAGTTTCGTTGAAAGAGCAGGTTGCCGATTTCAAACCGCAGCCGGTCATCACAGGCGACAATGTCACCATGCAGATTGACACCGTGATGTTTTTTCAGGTGACGGACGCAAAATTATTCACCTATGGTGTGGAGCATCCGCTCTCTGCCATTGAAAATTTATCCGCCACAACACTGCGCAATATCATCGGCGACATGGAGCTTGACAACACGCTCACAAGCCGCGATGTCATCAACACGCGCATCACGGCAATTCTCGATGAAGCCACGGACCGTTGGGGCATCAAAGTAAACCGTGTGGAAGTAAAAAACATCATCCCGCCGGCTGAAATTCAAGACGCCATGGAAAAGCAAATGAAGGCGGAACGCCAACGCCGCGAAGTAATTCTGCGCGCGGAGGGCGAAAAACGCAGTGCCATTCTTGTGGCGGAAGGTGAAAAAGAAAGCGCCATTTTACGCGCCGACGCCGTGCGTGAACAGCGCATTCGTGAAGCGCAGGGTGAAGCGTCCGCAATTATGGCGGTGCAAACCGCCATGGCAGACTCCATCCGATTGCTCAACGCCGCCGCGCCGACGGAAAAAGTGCTTGCGCTCAAGAGCCTTGAAGCGCTGCAAAAAGTGGCGGACGGCAAAGCCACAAAACTGATTATCCCGAGCGATTTGCAAAATCTTGCCGGTCTTGTTGCCAGCATCAAAGAAATGGCAACCGACATCAATCCCCAATAAGAGCGCAAAACCCCCGCAGCATGATTGCTGCGGGGGTTTTTTAACTTATCTGCAATATTTTTCGATGTAGGCGTCGATGCAGTTCACAATGATTTTACGTGCCTCGTCCGGTCCTTTTACATCGTCCACTGCGGTTTCTTTTCCCTCAAGATTTTTATACACGGTGAAAAAGTGACGCATTTCCGAAAAAATGTGATCCGGTAATTCGGCAATGTCGTGATAACCGTTGTAGGTGGGGTCGTTGAACGGAATCGCGATGATTTTTTCATCCATTTTTCCGCCGTCAATCATCGTGATTACACCAATCGGATAGCAGCGCACCAAGCTGAGCGGTTGCAACATTTCACTGCACAGCACCAGCACATCAAGCGGGTCGCCATCGTCCGCATACGTGCGCGGAATCAAGCCATAGTTTGCCGGATAGTGTGTGGAAGTGTACAGAATACGATCTAAAATAATATGCCCTGTTTCTTTGTCAAGCTCATACTTGTTTTTCGAGCCTTTTTCAATTTCAATGACCGCAATAAAATCATCTGCGCCGATACGCGATGGGTTAATGTCATGCCAAATATTCGACATTTGTCATTTCTCCTTTAAAGTCATACTTCTCTTACCATTCTATTGTACACAATTTTGTGCAAATTTACAAGCTTTTTGTGCAAAATTAGAGCGATTTCTCTAAAAATTCTCCGTTTTGTGGAACGCAGAGGTGTGTGAAACCGATATCTTTGAGCAATTTGTATGCCGTTTCATAACCGAAATCAATTGTCTGCACAGAATGTGCATCTGTGTTAATCATCACACGCGCGTCAAGCCGACACAGTTCTTCCAGCAAAAACCGAGCCGGATACGGCGTTTTGCGATAGCCGCGCGTCATGCCGCCGGTGTTGACTTCAAAAATCGCGCCCGATTTTGCGCAAACACGCAGCGCATGAAGGGCAATCTCGCGATATTCCGCACTGTTTTCATCAAAAAAATCACCGTCTGCATTGTTTTTCACAATTAAATCAAAATGTCCGATGATTTCAGGCTGATATTGCGCAACGTTTTGCATGGTTGATTCATAAAAACAGCGCACCATCGCCATCGCATCACCCGCAAACATCACATCTATCCCTGCTTGCAGCATTGCGGCGCTGTCGTCCACGGAATAGAATTTTCCTGTTGCTGTGTCGTGCAAATCATGCACCGAGCCAATGCAATAGTCCAGTGCCGCGCGATTTTTTACAGGTGCCAGATAGTCCTGCTCCATGCCGACGGCAATGTGCATTTTATCCGCATATTGCCGCTGACATGCGCGGATAACACGCACATATTCCGCTTCATCGACAACGCCGAAATTCGGTTGATACAAATAATGTGTGCGCGAATGACCTGAGAATCCGAAATCGGAAAATCCTTTTTCAAACGCCGCCGCCGCCATTTCCGCAGGTGTGTTTTTGCCGTCGCAAAATGTTGTGTGGTTGTGATAACCGGCGGTCATGCGTGTTTTTTGCGCATTGCTGTTCATTGCATCGTCTCCTGTTTCACCTTGTGGTCAATGACATGGCGCGCGGCGAGTTCCGCTTTGACTTCATCGAGCGTGATGCCGCTTGCAACAAGCAAAACAAGCACATGATAGCACAAATCCGACACCTCGTAGATGGTTTCTTCCTTGCTGCCTTTCATGGCGCCGATGATGACCTCTGTGCATTCTTCGCCCACTTTTTTGAGAATTTTTTCGCGCCCTTTTTCAAACAAATACGTGGTATAGCTGCCCTGCGGACGTGTTTGATTGCGTGAGACGAGCAAGTCAAACAGCGCCTGCAACGAAAATTTCTGCACTGTTTCATCATTCCAAAGCGCATTCATAAAGCACGAATCTGTGCCGAGGTGACACGCAGGACCGTCCTTTATCACCTGCACCACCAAAGCGTCGCCGTCGCAATCTGCCGTGACGGACACCACATGTTGCACATTGCCGCTCGTTGCCCCTTTGCGCCACAATTCCTGTCGGCTGCGGCTCCAAAAACAGGTCGTTTTTTCTTTGAGCGTAATTTCAAGGCTCTCGGCGTTCATATAGGCAAGCGTCAGCACTTTTTTTGTGTGAAAATCCTGCACCACCGCCGGAATCAATCCGTTTGCATCAAATTTAAGTTTAGAAAGCTCCATTTTTTCTCCTTATAGCCGCATGGGGATTCCGCAGGCGGCAAGATATGTTTTTAATGTGTGAATTGGAACGGTGTTAAAATGAAAAATACTTGCGGCAAGTCCCGCATCTACACCCGAAAGCGCAAAAAGCGCCTTGAAATCCTCCGCTTTTCCCGCACCGCCGCTCGCAATAATCGGCACCGAAACGCGCGCCGACAGTGCCGTGAGCATTTCTAAATCAAAGCCGTTTTTCACGCCGTCCGTATCAATGCTGTTGAGTACAATTTCGCCCGCGCCGTACGCCTGTCCCTGCGCCGCCCAGTCCATGGCATCCATGCCGGTGTCCTCGCGTCCGCCTTTCGTAAACAGATGATATCCGCCGTTGACGCGCGCAACATCCATCGACAAAACCACACATTGATTGCCATATTTTTGCGCGGCATCGGCAATCAGCCGCGGGTTTTTGATTGCGCCGGAATTGACGCTCACCTTATCCGCACCGGCTTTGAGTACGCGGTCAAAATCCGCCACGGTGTTGATGGCACCACCCACCGTCAGCGGAATAAATATTTCGCTTGCCACACGGCGCAGCACATCTGTAAACAAGCTTCTTCCCTCAATATTTGCCGTAATATCGTAAAATACAAGCTCGTCTGCGCCCTCATCATTGTACCGTTTTGCAAGTGCAACGGGGTCTGCCACATCTTGCACACCTTTGAAATTGACACCTTTTACCACGCGTCCGTCGCGGATATCCAGACAGGGAATGATGCGTTTTGTAATCATTTTCCGCCCCCCTCTGCCGCCGCCAACACGGCGGGCAACGTCAATGTACCGAGATAAATTGCCTTGCCGACAATCGCCGCCGCAACGCCCATATCGCGCAGCGCCGTAATTTCATCGAGCGACGCAATGCCGCCCGACGCCGTAATCCGCAAATCTTTTATCGCACTTAAAACACGATAAATCTCAAGATTTGTTCCCTGCATCGCGCCGTCTTTGGCAATGTCGGTATAAATAATATTTTGAACGCCCATCGCACACACCCGTTTGCAAAAGGCGACGCTGTCGGTTGTGCTGACATGCAGCCAGCCGTCTGTTGCCACAAACCCGTTTTTGGCATCGACACCCACCGCAATTTTTGCGCCGTATCGCGCCGACATGCGCTCTAAAAAAGCGGCATCACGCAAAGCTGCCGTGCCGAGAATCACACGGTCAACACCAAGCGATAAATACGCATCGACGCGCTTTTCATCGCGGATTCCACCGCCGACTTCCACAAAAAAGCGGTGTGCTTTGACGATTTTCGCAATCACATCATAATGCGGCGATGTGCCGTCTTTCGCGCCGTCCAAATCGACAAGATGCAGATGTGACGCGCCCTGCCGCGCAAAATTTTCCGCCACCGCACTCGGGTCCTCGTCAAACACCTGCACCCGATTATAGTCGCCTTGCGTCAAGCGCACCGCGTGTCCGTTTTTCAAATCAATCGCCGGAAAAATATCCATATTTTCTCCTAAATTTGCGCAAATGCGCTTAAAATGGCAAGTCCTGTCCGTCCGCTTTTTTCGGGATGGAACTGACACCCATACACATTGTCTTTTGCGACAACCGCCGGCACCGACACACCATATTCGCTCGATGCCACGATGGATTCATCACAATTTTTGGCGTAAAAAGAATGCACAAAATAAACATATTCGCCCTGTTTTGTATGGCGCAACAATTTATTTTGCGGCTGTTTGATTTGCAAACTGTTCCAGCCCATATGCGGCACTTTGTAAGCATATCCCGCACTGCGCAAATCATCTTCAAGCGCACAGATATCCCCTGCAATCAGCTTCAAACCCGCGTGTGTGCCATATTCGCAGCTTGTGTCAAACAACATCTGCATGCCGAGACAAATGCCAAGCAGCGGTTTGCCCGCCTGCACCTGCGCCGCAATTACCGGCACAAGCCCCGTTGCCGTGAGCTTTTGCATCGCATCGCCGAATGCGCCGACACCGGGCAAAATCAAATGCGACGCCTGTGCCAAATCTGCCGCACTGCGTGTCACTTTTGCCGCAAGACCGAGACTTTCAAGCGATGAGCAAAGACTGAACAAATTGCCCGCGCCGTAATCAATAATCGCAATCATAAAATAGTTCCTTTGGTGGACGGAATTTCAAGCGCGAATGCCGCATCAATGGCAACCGCCTGCCGCATTGCGCGCGCAAGTGCTTTGAAACAACCTTCCACAATATGATGGCTGTTGCTGCCCGCAAACTGATGTACATGCACGGACGCGCCAAGCGCCCGCGCAAAACCGTACAAAAACTCGCTGACAAGTTCCGTGTCAAAATCGCCCACTTTTTCGGTGGGAATTTGCAGCGCATAGCCGACGCTTGCGCGTCCGCAGATATCAACCGCCGCCAAAATCAGCGCTTCGTCCATCGGCACCGTCGCCTCGCCATAGCGCCCGATGCCCGCACGGTCTCCCAGTGCTTCGCCGAAGGCGCGACCGAGTACAATGGCAACGTCCTCTGCCGTGTGGTGATAATCGACCTGTACGTCGCCACGGCATGACAGCGTGAGGTCAAACCGTCCGTGCCGCGTAAACAATTCCAGCATATGATTTAAAAAACCGCAGCCGGTGTCGATGTCATAAATGCCCGAACCATCGAGATTGAGCGTCAGTGAAATGCTGGTTTCGTCCGTTGCGCGGGCGGCAGTTGCAGTGCGAATACTCATCATAAACCTCCTAGCCAACTTTTTGTAACCGACAACAGCATTTGCATCTGCTGTTTTGTGCCGATGCTGATGCGCACAAAATTGCGTGTGCGCGGCGCGTCAAAATGGCGTACCAAGATATTTTCTGCGCGCAGAGCGTCATAATAAGCGGCGCCGGTATGAGGCGGCGGCGGTGCGGCAAACAGAAAATTGGTTTTGCTGTCAAGCACCGTAAATCCGAGTGCCGTGAGCGCGGCTGCCGTGTCTGTGCGCGTTGCAATCACATTGCTGCAACACGCGGCAAAATAGGGTGCGTCCTGCAAAGCGGCCGTGCCGGCAAGCAGGGTCAATCGGTTGACATTATACGGATTAAAACTGAATTTGACGGTGTTTAAATCGGCGATGAGCGCCTCACTGCCGATGGCATAACCGAGCCGTGCGCCGGCGAGATTGCGCGATTTTGAAAATGTGCCGATTACCAATAAATTTTCGTATTTTTGCAGCAGCGGCACGGCACTTTCTCCGCCAAAATCGACATACGCTTCGTCCACAATGACAAGGCGGTTTTTGTTTTGACACAGCAGCGTTTCAATGGCAGTGCGCGGCAATGCAAGACCTGTCGGCGCATTCGGATTCGCCAAAAACACCGTGCCGCTCTCTCCTGCATAGTCCTCCACCGCAAGCGTATAATCCTCACGCAACGGAATTTCATGATACGATACGCCGAACAGCCGTGCGAACACCGGATAAAAGCCATAGGTCAAATCGGCAAATGCCGCGCCGTTTGCGCAAAATGCCAAAAACGAAAACGCCAACACTTCATCGGAGCCGTTGCCGGCAAATACCTGCGTGTTTTTGACCTCATATGTCGTGGCAAGCGTCTGCAAAAACGTGGCACAGGCAGGGTCGGAATAAAGACGCAAATCGCAAATTTCCGCGCGGTTCAGTGCCATCATCACACGCGGACTTGGCGCATACGGGTTTTCGTTGGTGTTGAGTTTGATGCAGTCCTGCCTGTTTTGCGGCTGTTCGCCCGGTGTATACGGCGTAAGAGCGGCAAAACGCGGCGTTAAAAAGCGGCTCATTGCTCTGCTTCTTTCTCAAAGCGAATGGCGACGGAATTGGCGTGTGCATCAAGACCTTCCCGCTGTGCAAAATCGACCACACGCGCCTGTACCGCGCCGAGCGCTTCTTTGGTATAGTAAATAAAACTTGATTTTTTCACAAAATCGTCCACGGAAAGCGGCGAGGCAAACCGCGCCGTACCGCCTGTGGGCAATGTGTGGTTCGGACCCGCAAAATAGTCACCGAGTGCTTCCGGCACATTTTTGCCAAGGAAAATACTGCCGGCATTGCGGATGGACGAAAGCAGACTGAACGGATCGTCCACACAGACTTCCATATGTTCCGGCGCAAGCGCATTGGCGATGACAATGCCCTGCTTCAAATCGTTCGCCACAATGATTTTGCCTTGATTTTCGATGGACGCGCGCGCAATTCCGGCGCGCGGCAAAAGCGGAATCTGCCGTTCCAGTTCCGCCGAAACCGCAGCGGCAAGCGCGGCGCTGTCACACACAAGCACTGCCGTTGCAAGCACATCGTGTTCTGCTTGGCTGAGCATATCCGCCGCAATGTACGCGGGGTTTGCCGTGGCGTCCGCAAGCACAAGAATTTCGCTCGGGCCGGCAATCATGTCGATGTCCACAAGCCCGTACACACGGCGCTTTGCGGTGGCGACATACACATTGCCGGGGCCGACGATTTTATCCACTTTCGGCACACTTTCAGTGCCGTAAGCAAGCGCGCCGATTGCCTGTGCGCCGCCCATTTTATAAATCGCCGTCACGCCTGCCACCTTTGCGGCAGTCAAAATTGCGGGATTGATTTTACCATCGGCATCCGGTGGCGTCACCATCACAAGCTCGTCTACACCTGCCAGTTTTGCGGGAATCGCGTTCATCAAAACACTGGACGGATAGCTTGCCGTGCCGCCGGGTACATAAAGTCCGACACGCGCGATGGGCGTTATTTTTTGACCGAGAACAACGCCTTCTGTATCGTTGATGACGAAATTTTGCCGCACTTGCCGTCTGTGAAATGCCGTGATATTTTCAGCCGCCAAGGTCAGTATGCGGACAAATTCCGCATCCGCCGCCGCCATTGCCGCATCGATTTCGTCTTGTGTCACTTTGTAATCGGCAAGTGCCGCGCCATCGAATTTTTCGGTGTAGTGCCGCACTGCCGCATCGCCGTTTTTGCGCACATTTTCGAGAATTTCCGCAACGGCACACTCTATTTTTTCACTGTTTTGTGCTGTGCCGCGATTTAAAATTTCCGCCATGGAAATTTCACTTTGTTTTAAAATTCGAATCATAGTTTCTCCTTCAGCTTTTGACAAATCCCGTCAATTTCTGCCGCTAAAAACTGATAAGCCGCCTGATTGGCAATCAGCCGCGCACTGCTTTGTGCAACTGTGGCAAATACTTTTAAATCGTTTTCGCGCAGCGTCGAACCGGTTTCCACAATGTCCACAATCACATCAGATAGACCTAAAATCGGCGCCAATTCGATGCTTCCGTTGAGTTTTATCAGTTCAATACGACGGCACTGTGCATCGTAATATTCTTTTGCAACATGCGGATATTTGGTGGCGACACGCAGCGGCAGGCTTAAATCTTCCTGCCAATCGTTTTTTGCCGCCACTGCAAGACGGCACACGCCAAGCCGCAAATCAAGCAATTCATATACCTCCGGCCGTGTCTCCAGCAGTGTATCTTTGCCCACAACGCCGATATCCGCCGCGCCATGCGCCACATAAATGGCAACATCACTCGGTTTCACAAGCAGATAGCGCACCCCTTTTTCGGCGTTTTCGAACACCAGTTTGCGGTTATCCTCCTGCATGGCGGCGCAATCATAGCCAATCGACGCAAACAGTTGATACACTTTATCGCCAAGACGTCCTTTTGGCAGCGCAATATTCAACATCATTCCACCTCCGTCGGCAATGCCGTGCCGTCTGCTTGCAGACGCAAAATGCGTTTGACACGCAATTCACGCGGCATTTCCACTTCAGCGCGCACACGCTCTCCCGCTTGTAAAAGTGTTTGCACCGCTTTTGCAACAAGTGCCGGCGGCTGTGCAGCGTCATACAAAAGAAGCGTATCTGCGTCATAATGCAGTGGTTGTGCAAAGGCGCGACCCAATTCACCGAGATACAGCGCAAACCCGAGCGCCGCCTGCGGTTTGCCGAAACGCCGCATCAAATTGTCATAGCGCCCACCCGCAAGCACCACATGCGGCACATTGCGCACATAACCCTTGAAAATAACACCGTTATAATAATCAATGTCATGAATGAGAGAAAAATCAAGCCGCAAATGCTCCGTTTTGCCCATGCTCTGCAAAGTATCGCACAAATTTTGCAAGCCGCACACCGCCGCGCGCATCTCTGCCGAATCTTTTGCAAGCGCCCATGCTTTTGGCAAAACACTTTCGTATCTGCCCGCCAAAAACGCGACAGATGCCAATGTTTGTGCTTCTTTTTCCGTACAGCCGGCGCCCAGTGCCACTGCCTGCAAGGTATGCGCGTTCTTTTCTTGCAGCGCTTCAAGCGCTTTTGTACGCGCCGTGCCGGTCAGTTTTAAAACGTCCAATAAGGCGGTCACAAATCCCATATGGCTGATGTCAAGCACCGCGTCATCGCTGATGGCGGCAAGGCTGTCAACGGCAAGCGCCAACACCTCCGCCTCCGGATATCCCTCGCCCGCACCGATAAATTCAATGCCCATTTGACTGATTTCGCGATATTCGCTGTCTTTGGTTGCCGAGCGAAACACGTTTTCAATATAATATAATTTTTCGGAAATCGTATCCTCTTTGCTGTTTTTCACAATGCTCATGGTGACGTCCGGTTTGAGCGCCATCAACCGTCCGGACGCATCGGTAAACGTGATAATGCCCTCGCTTTTCAAAAAGCTTTTGTTGGCACTGTATAAATCATAGCTCTCGAAATTGCTCATACGGTAGCGCAAATAGCCGTACTGTTCAAACAGACGGCGCAAAACAAGGGTGACCTGTTCTTCTTTTGGCAAGGCTTTTAAATCAAGATTCACGGCGTTTCTCTTTTCCTATTAAGATGAAACTGATTATACACGGTTTTGACGCTTTAGTCAAGTAAATTGATAAAGTAATTTCTGTTTTTTTTGCGAAAAACCGGCAGAATCACATCGCAATTCTGCCGGCTTTAAAACTTTTCTGTTATTCGTAACGCAATGCGTCAATAGGGTTCATTTTGGCAGCTTTATTCGCCGGATAAAATCCGAAAAATACGCCGATGGCAAGTGAAAATCCGAATGCAAGCAACACGCCGGACACCGACGCGGTTGCGCCGTAACCCATCATTTTTGCCGCCACGTTTCCGCCTATCATTCCGACAATGATGCCGATGACACCGCCGATAAAGCTGAGTACCACGCTCTCCACAATAAACTGCATCCGAATATCGCGCCTTTTTGCGCCGAGTGCTTTGCGCACACCGATTTCACGCGTGCGCTCGGTGATGGAGACCATCATAATATTCATTACGCCGATGCCGCCGACAAGCAAACTGATGGCGCCGATGGCGCTGAATGCTTTTTGCAGCGTGTCCATGGTGCCGTCCATCATATCGTCCGGCGACGGCACATCAATGGTGGTTTCATAGCCTTTTGCATGGTAGCGCTTGTCAAAATAGCTCTGTGACGCCGTGTTGAGTGCATCGACATCTCCGCCTTTGACGCCGGCAATGCTGAGACCCTCCACACCGGATTTTCCCACAATGGAAAGCGCCGTGGTGACCGGAAGATACACGCGGCTGTCGCCGATGGAAGAAAAGTCAAACGAAAAATTGCCCGTCAATACATTGCCGCCTTTTGCCGCTACACCGTCATAAATTCCCACAACGGTGACGGAAATTGTTTTGACCGGCTTTTTAAGCGTGATATCGAACTGTTTGCCAAGCGCATTTTCCGCGCTGCCGAACAAGGCTTCGGCAAGGCGTGTTTGAATAACTACCACGCGTTTTCCGCCCTCAATTTCGGCGTCGGTCAGCCAGTGACCGCGTTTTATCTCAATGTTGGCAAGGCTTTTCACCACCATAAAATCTTTGTTTGCGCCTAAAATGGAAACACCGGTGGTGTTGTGTTCCATGCTGACGGAACCGCTGCCGAGGTCGGCAGAATAGGACAGTCCGTCGATGGTATTGCCCAGTGCCGTCTGCAAACCGTCGAGCATTTCCACAGACAAAAGCGCTTCGTCCGGCATTTGTGCCGGTCCGTCACGCTCCGGCACAACGGGCGTTACCGAAAGCACGTCGCTGTCGGGAATTTCCGTTTGCTCTACACTGACCGTGAGATTGTTGATGCCCATGCTTGCCATGCTCGCCTGCATGGCAAGTTTCATCGCCTGTCCGATGGTCATAATGGCAATAACGGAGGCGATGCCGATGATGATGCCGAGCATTGTGAGCGCCGCGCGCATTTTATTGGCGCGAATACTGGCGAGGGCAAGCTTAATATTGTCTCTCATTGGGTTTACCCTCCCCTTTTTCATCGCTGACAATTGCGCCGTCTTTGATGGTGACAACGCGTTCACATTCCTGCGCAAGCTCCGGACTATGCGTCACAAGCAGAATGGTTTTGCCGTGTTTTAAATGTAAATCGTGAAAAATATTCATCACAAGATGACCGGTTTTGCTGTCGAGTGCGCCGGTCGGTTCGTCTGCAAGAATAATTTTAGGGTCGTTTGCCATTGCGCGGGCAATGGAGACACGCTGCCGCTGTCCGCCGGACATTTCGTTCGGCAGATGGTAGGCGCGGTCGCTCATGCCGACAATGTCAAGCATTTGCAAGGCACGTTCTTTGCGCTGTTTCGGCGGTATTTTTGCATACAGCATCGGCAACTGCACGTTTTCACACGCAGTGGTGCGGCTGATGAGATTATACGACTGAAACACAAAGCCGATTTCCTTGTTGCGCACCTCGCTGAGGCGGTCGTCTTTTTCTTTTGAAATGTCCATACCATCGAGCAAACAGGTGCCGGCTGTCGGTTTATCGAGCGCGCCGATAATGTTCATCAGTGTCGATTTGCCGGAGCCGGACGCACCGACAATGGCGACAAATTCGCCCTCGTAAATTTGCAAATCAATGCCATGTAAAATTTCAAGTTCTTCTGATGTACCGATATAAAACGAGCGTTTGATGCCCTTGCAGTCAATCAAAAGCTTGCCTTGCGGTGCAGATGCTTTTACTTGTTCCACTTTCATCTTCCTACACCGCCGGCACTGTGTTCAGAATCGGCAAATCAGCGCTGAGTCCCTCGCCGCTGATTTCGGTATAATAATCAGTGGTGACGCCGCAGGTTACTATAATCGGCGTTGTAACGCCTTTTGCACCGTCTTTTTCAGGTGCTGTATAGGAATATACCACGCTGTTTCCGTCTTTGTCCGTGCCGATTGCATCGGTCGGTACATAAAAGCAGTTTTCGCTGCCGCTCAATATAATGTGCAGTTTGCCCGTCATACCTGCGCGCAGTGCCGCAGGCGGCTCGGTGATTGCCGCCGTCACGGTGAAATTGCCGGCAGCATCGGTGGCGGCAGGCGAAACCAGTCTCACCGTGCCGTTCATCACCGTTTCGGCTGTGGCATCTGTGCTGATTTTGGCTTTCATACCGCTTTTTACGAGCGTTGCATCATATTCATTGAGCAGACCGGAAACTTCAAAATCATTCGAATCCGAAATGCTGAACAGCACCTCAGACGCCGCCGGCGTTGCATCTGTCGCCGCTTTGCTGGCGACAATTACGCCTGAAATCGGCGCTTTCACAATGGATTTGTCCATTTGATCCTGCAATGTTTTGACGGCTAATTTTGCCGTGTCAATCGCCGCTGTATTGCGTTTTGCGTCTGCGACGCTGTTGTTTGCGCTTTCAATGGCGCGGTTACACGCAAGTACGCTTGCTTTTGCGCTTTCCACCGCCGCATTGTAGCCATTGAGAAGCGGCTGCAATTCTGCCGTGTGTTTGACGTCCACATTCTGCAAACAAAGGGCATACGTATTGGTGTAGGCAATTTGCCGTGCGTTGCCATAGGCGGCGCCTTTTGCATCGACATCTGCCTGCGCCGCGGCAAGCGCATTTGTGTACGGCGTTAAATCTGCCGTGCCGTCCACATTTGCCGCCACTGCCGCTTGGTAGGCAGTTTGCGCGGTGACAAGTACGCCTTGTGCCGCTTCGAGTGCCGCCACTTCCGCCGCCACATGCGGGTTTACCTGTGCGGTTGTGTCTTGGTCGGCAAGCGCCGCGCGCATATTATTCAGCGCTGCAAGCGCCGCCTGCTGCGGCTGATAGCAGAGGTTTAAATCTTCCTGTGCTTTCGTCACCGCACTCTGGGCGCGCCCCACCGCTATTTCATAATCGGTCTGTGCCGTTTTGAGTGCCTTTTGCTTCAGCGCCAAATCGTCCTGCATTTTGGTGGTGTCGAGCTTGCACAGCGCCTGACCCTCTGTTACGGCATCCCCAACTTTTGCATAAATTTCAAGAATCGGCGCACCTACCGAAGTGGCGACATCTTCTTGATTGACGCTTGCCACCGTGCAGAGTGTTGTGATGGTGTTTTCGAGCGCACCCTGCGCCAGCGGTGTTGTTTCATTCGCCAGCGCCGCGTCTGCATCCACCGCCGCGTCTTTTTTTCCGCATCCGCTCAACAGCAGACACAGAGACAGCATGATTGCCGCACTGATTCTCGCAATTTTCATTTATCCCATACCTCCAAATATTTCACCGTTTTCGGGGTCTATTGTTTATAGTATAGTAAAATAAATGGCAAAATGTCAATATTTTGCGCTTATTATGCACTTATTTGCGCAATATTTACACACCGAAGCTTGCGCGAATCTCGCCGAATTCTTTGCTGTCTGCAAAATAACCGAACACCTGTTCACGCCCCATGCCTTTGTCCATGCGCGCATTCCAGTCCGCTAGACCTTTGCTGTCATATTCGCGCCCCATAAATGCACGATAAAGTTGTTTGATAAAATCAGTATTGCTGTATTTTATATTGATAAATTCCGGACTGAAGATAAAGTCGTGTGCCACTTCTTTTGCTGTTTTTGTTTTGTCGAGCATACAGCCGCACCATGTGTTGATGCCGCTGATGTCCGATTCGCGTCCGAGACAGGTTTTATACAGCCGCTGCACAAAGCCGCTGATGTTCATGTTCATATCACGCGGCTCCACAAGTTTAATTTCGCCGCGCGGAATGCCGTACGTTTTGCACAGTGCGGTAAATTCCGGACTGTACACAAAGCCATACGCGATAAAACGCATGGACATGCCGCTATTGAGTGCTTTCACCCACACGGCGGCACCGTCGGCATCCGGTTCACGGTCGAGCATGGTTTTGTATGCGATGGTCACGCGTTGTTCATTCGTCAATGCGCGCCCTGAAAATTCGGGGCTGAGGAAAAAGCTTGCCACCACATCACCGGCTGTGCCTTTTTGGCTCATCAAAGTATTGACCCAATTGTTCAGTCCGTTGGCATCGGGGTCGCGCTCCAACACATTTTTATAAAGCCGCGTGACAAATGCTCTGACCTGCGCCGCACTCGGACCGGTGCTTGGCTCGGACGGTTTGATTGTGTTTGCTTCATTATCATAAATGCCGACACGCATTGCAATATGCGAGAGTGCAAACGCATCCAGTCCCTGCGCAAAATAGGTTTGCTCGCCGGGTGCAGTGACATTCTGCGATGGCTTTCCATACCAGCGGCTGCCGACATCTGACGTTGCATCAATATAAAACCATTCTCCCGCCACATACACGGCGTTCCATTCATGGTTCATAAAACCTTCCGGTCGATTTTGAAAATTCTCATTGGCACGTTCAAAAGAGGTGGTTTTTCCGCCGGACGCAAGACGCCCCTGAATGGAGACACACGGCACATTGACCGTGCGCAGCATCACATTCATCAGCCGTGAAAGACCGCTGCACACGCCGCGGCGACGGTTGAATGTTTGCAGTGCATCATAAATCGCCTTGTCTTTATTGGCAAGTCCCTCATAATCATAGGCGATATTGTTCGCCACCCAGTCATGAATCACCTGTGCTTTTTCTACTTCGTTTGCACAATTTTTCGTGATGTCACGCGCCATTTGTTTGACGGGTTCATACGCGGCATCTTTAAAATCCGAAAGGCTGAGCGCTTCTTCCATGCCAACGCGCTGTGAGATAAACTTCAGTCCGTTTTCGTTGTAATAATACGCTTGCGGACGGTCAAAATAGAGGTCTTTTCCCGCTTTGACCACACGGTATACAGCGGCAGGCGCTTGGTAGCGAAACGTATCGGTCGATTCAAAATGTGCGTAGTACATCCAAATTTGATAAGCACCGTCCGGCATATTGGTAAAGTTAATGCCCGCCTGTACAAGTGAATTTGCATCTGCCAAAAATCTGTTTCTTTTA
>JAVWRA010000016.1:0-25174 GCA_036635095.1 Ruthenibacterium sp.
CATATAGCCGATGTGTTCGGAGCTGCCGCGGATGACATCGCCCTTGATGAGAATGCGGCCCGTCGCGTTTGGCAAAAGTCCGGCAATCACAGACAGCAAGGTGCTTTTGCCGCAGCCGGATGGCCCGACAATGCTTAAAATTTCGCCTTTTTCCACGGCGAAACTGATGTTTGAAAATGCCGTAGTTTCTCCATTTTGCGCCTGATATTTCAGCCCTGCGTTTTCGACACGCAAAATTTCCATATTGCACCGCCTTTGCTTTTCGTTGAAATTGCACTATCCCATCAAATGCAGCAGGGCGTATTTTTGCGCATAAAAAAGTCCGGCGGATTTTTCCGCCGGACTTTTAAGGTTGTTTTGGTGCTGGTGTAAATTGCGCCGTTCCCTACAGTGCAATGCCATAAACGATGCAATTAAGACCGTTCCCTACGGCACATTGCGATAAACTTTGCAATTAAAAATTATTTGCCATAATATGCGTTGAGGTACAACTCCTTGATTTCGCTCACGAGAGGATAAACAGGGTTTGCCGTAGTGCATTGATCCTCAAACGCTTTGTAGGACAGCTCGTCCAACTTGCTCATAAATTCGGCTTCGTTGACGCCGCAGGCTTTGATGGTCATGGGGCGTTCGGTTTTCATCATCAAATCCTGAATGGCTTTGATGAGGCAGTCAACGGCTTCATAAGTCGATGTGCCGATATTGCATAAGCCGCAGCGACGTGCAATTTTGGCGTAACGCTCATCTGCCACATACTCTTTGTATTTCGGGAACGAGGCAAATTTTGTCGGACGTTTTGCATTATAGGCAACCACATACGGCAGCATAATGGCGTTGGCACGTCCGTGCGGAATGTGATATTCGCCGCCGAGTTTATGCGCCATGGAGTGATTGAGACCGAGGAATGCGTTGGTGAATGCCATGCCGGCAATTGCGGAAGCATTGTGCATTTTTTCCCGTGCGACAAGGTCGCCGTTGTAGCTTTTCACAAGATAGGTGAACACCATTTCGATGGCATGCAGCGCGAGTCCGTCGGTAAAATCGCTTGCCATGACGGAGACATACGCTTCAATGGCATGGGTCAAAACGTCAAGACCGGTATCGGCAACAATGCTGCGCGGCATGGAGCGCGTGAACTGCGGGTCGATGATGGCAACGTCCGGTGTCAGGCTGTAGTCGGCAAGCGGATATTTGATGTTGCCGTTTTTCTTGTCGGTGATGACGGCAAAGCTGGTCACTTCACTGCCGGTGCCGGAAGTAGTCGGAATGGCGACAAGTTTTGTTTTTGTGCCAAGTTTCGGGAAGGCAAACGCGCGTTTGCGAATGTCAAGAAAGCGTTGACGCAAGCCGTCAAAACTGGTGTCGGGATGCTCATAGAACAGCCACATGCCTTTTGCCGCGTCAATGGCGCTGCCGCCGCCGATGGCGATGATGACATCCGGCTGGAACACACGCATTGCCTCCACACCGCGCAAAATGCACTCCACAGACGGGTCGCTCTCAACGTCGGAATAGATTTCGCTGTGGCAGTAGGTCTCACGTTTGCGCAAATAGTAGAGAATTTTATCCACATTGCCAAGCTGCACCATCATGGGGTCGGTGACGATGAACGCGCGGCTGATGTCCTCCATTTTTTCGAGATACTGGATGGAATCTTCCTCAAAATAAATTTTGGGCGGAATTTTAAACCACTGCATATTCACTCTCCTCTTGGCAATCCGTTTTTTGTTGATGAGATTGACCGTTGTGACATTCTGCGACACGCTGTTTTTGCCATAAGAGCCGCAGCCGAGTGTGAGCGACGGCGTGTTGGTGTTGTAGATGTCGCCGATGGCGCCCTGACTGGACGGGCTGTTCACGATGATGCGCCCGACACGCATGGCAACGCCGAATGCGTCTGCAATTTTCATGTCGCCGGTGTGAATGACCGCCGAGTGACCGAGACCGCCAAGCTCAAGCATTTTGTTGGCGTATGCAAAACCCTGTTCTTGATCTTTGGCGATGAAATAGGCGAGAACCGGCGAAAGCTTTTCTTTGCTGAGCGGATATTTTGTACTCGGCTCCGACAGCGGCGCAAGCAGAATTTTGGTGTTTTTGGGTACTTTCAGTCCCGCTTGTTCGGCAATCCAATCGGCACTTTTGCCGACAACCGCCGCAAAAACGCCTTTGGCAGGGTCGGGGAACATATATTTGGTGAGAATTTCGGTTTCTTCCGCGTTCAGAAAATAGCAATTATTTTTCGTCATATAGGCTTCAAAATCTTTGGCGATTTCTTTTTCCACAATGACCGCCTGTTCCGATGCGCAAATCATGCCGTTGTCAAAGGTTTTGCTCATCATCAAATCGGTGCAGGCGCGGTGTAAATCGGCGCTTTTTTCAATGAAGCACGGCACATTGCCGGGGCCGACGCCAAGCGCCGGTTTGCCGCAACTGTATGCCGCCTGCACCATGCCGGGGCCGCCTGTTGCCAAAATGGTGGCGACGCCGGGATGATTCATCAACAGACCGGTCGCCTCAATGGACGGCTTTTCAATCCACTGAATGCAGTTTTTCGGTGCGCCGGCTTTGCGGGCGGCATCGTATAAAATGCGGGCGGATTCTGACGAGCATTTCTGTGCGGACGGGTGAAAACCAAAGATAATCGGGTTGCGTGTTTTGACCGCCACAAGGCATTTGAACATCGTGGTGGAGGTGGGGTTTGTGGTGGGTGTAACGCCGCAGATGACGCCGACAGGCTCGGCAACTTCCACAAAACCTTCCATCTCGTTTTCGTCGAGAACGCCGACGGTTTTTTCTTTTTTGATGTCATGCCAGATATATTCGGTCGCAAACATATTTTTGATGACTTTATCTTCATATACGCCGCGGCCGGTTTCTTCCACAGCCATGCGTGCGAGTTCCTGATGCTTGTCAAGTCCGGCAAGCGCCATTTCGTGAACAATCGTGTCAATTTGTTCTTGATCAAGCGCAAGATATTCCTGCAAGGCAGTTTGCGCGTTTGCAACCAGTTTGTCAATCATTGCGGCGGTTTCGTTTTCTTGCGCGATGATAGGCGTTTTTTTGTCTGCCATAAATTGATTCCTCCAAATTATGAGTGATGGGCGAATGTTTGTTTGGTTCATTCTTTTGCTTGTCTCTATTATACGCAACTGTTAAAAAAATATCAATGTACAGAGTGACGAACCTTTTTAGAATAGCAAAAAGGTTTTGTGCAACTTGTCAAATTTTTAACAAACAAGACACTTTCGCAAAGAATGCGGACATGCTATACTATATCTATTACGAGAAAAAGAGGGATGTCAGATGGAATGGACAGATTTAAAAACAACCGTGCCGGCGGCTTTTGCGGAGCTTGCTGAAAATATTGCCACGGAAATAGCGGGCGGCGGCATTTACATTGAGGATTATCGCGACATGGAAACGCAGGTGCAGGAGATGGCACATGTGGATTTGATTGAGCAGGATTTGCTGCAAAAATCGCGCACAGAAGTAATCATTCATCTTTATATTGCGCCGGACACAAATTTTGCTGAAATTGCGGCGTTGCTGCAAGACCGTTTGCAGCGCGCGGAAGTGCCGTTCAAACTCGAGACCTGCGGTGTGCGGCAGGAGGACTGGGAAAACGGATGGAAAGCCTATTATCATCCGCTGACAATCGGCGCGCGCCTTGCGATTGTGCCGAGTTGGGAACCGTATGAAACAGACAGAATCGTCATCACGCTTGACCCCGGCATGGCGTTCGGCACCGGTACGCACGAAACAACGGCGCTGTGTTTGGCGGCACTGGACGCATTGGTGCAAGGCGGTGAGCGTGTACTCGACATTGGCACAGGCAGCGGCATTTTGGCGATTGCCGCCCTCAAACTCGGCGCAAGCGAAGCGGACGGCGTGGACATTGACCCGATGTGTGTGCGCACAGCAGGCGAAAATGCGGCGCTGAACGGTGTTGCCGATCGTTTTCAGGTGTTGATTGGCGATTTATCCGATAAGGCGCACGGCACGTACGATATCATTTGCGCCAATATTGTGGCAAATGCGATTAAAAGTCTGGTGCCGGAGGTGCCTACACTGCTCAAAAAAGGCGGCACGTTTATGGCAAGCGGTATTATTGATACGCGCAAAGATGAGGTGATTGCCGCCATTGAAGCGACGGGACTTTGTGTCATCGCGGTCAAAGAAGAACATGGTTGGGTGGCGCTTTTGTGCCAACATAAGGAGGAATAAGATGCCGCACCGCTATTTTTGTGAAACCTTGACGCCGAGCGCAACCGCCGTGAACCTTACGGGTGAGGAGGCAAAGCACCTTGCCGTTGTGATGCGCGCCAAAGCGGGCGATGTGCTGACACTGTGCGACGGCCGTGGAAACGACTATGCCGCCACGGTGCAAACGGTGTCGGATAGCGCCGTCTTTTTGGAGATAAATTCCTGTGTGCCGAGTGTATCAGAGCCGACAAAGCGGGTTATCCTATATGTAGGCTATCCGAAACTCGATAAGCTGGAAACCATCATTCAAAAGGCAACGGAGCTTGGCGCGGTGCAAGTTGTGCCATTTTTCAGCCGCTATACGGTGGTGACGCCGAAAAAAGAAGAAGCGAAAAACGAGCGGTATAATCGCATTGCAAAAGAAGCCGCAAAACAAAGCGGTCGCGGCGTGATTTTGCATGTGGCGATGCCGTTGACATACAAACAAATGCTCTGCGAAGCTGCCAAAGCCGATGTGGCTTTCTTCTGCTATGAAGCAGGCGGCGCGTCTTTACTTAGCCGGTTATCGGATGGTACGACCATCGCCATCATCACCGGCAGTGAGGGCGGTTTTTCGCCGGAGGAAGCGCAGCTTGCCACAGAGGCAGGCTGTGTACAAATTGGCCTTGGTGCGCGGATTTTACGCTGTGAAACAGCGCCGCTCGCCGCGCTCACTGCTGTGATGACCTTGACCGGCAATTTACAATAGACCTTGTGAATTGCGCAGGCAATTTGCAGGGGCGAAAGGAAGTTTGTATTTTGCCTAAAAAATTGTTTGCAGCAACGCTCTGTCTCGTGTTCAGTTTGGTGCTTTTCTCCGGCTGTTGGGGAAATAGCGCGTCCTCCTCGTCGAAGCCGGCATCCTCGAAGCCGATGACGAGCAGCTCCGCACCCATGCCAAGCTCCGTGCCGTCCGGCAGCACATCACTTTCCGGTTCCGGCAGCATGTCGGGTTCCTCCGGCACAATGTCTGTGCCAAGCAGTCCCATGGCGCCGAGCGGCGCTTCTTCAAGCATGTCCAAAAATACTGCTGCGGCGCCTGCCGCAGCAGCCCTTGATGAAAATTGGGAACTGCGCCTTGTCAATGCGGAAAATCCGCTGCCTGAAAATTTTACGCTCAAAACGCTGCCGATTGCCGGCTATGAAAACCGTTTATTTGATGCGCGCGCCGCATCCGCTCTTGAAATGATGTTAAAAGACGCCGAAAGTGCGGGCTGTAAGCTCTACTTAGTGTCGGCTTACCGCAGCGTTTCACGGCAGGACGCGCTGTTTCGCCGCAAAGTAAACAGTTTTCTTGCCGAGGGATTTCCACCGCAGGAAGCCGAAAAACAAGCTGCCATGTGGGTGGCGCGCGCGGGAACAAGTGAGCATAATGTCGGACTTGCGGCGGATATCGTGAGTGCCGACTGGTATCAAACAAACAGCGATTTAACGGAAGAATTTGACAAAACAGCCGCGTTTGCATGGCTGTCTGACCACGCGGCGGAATACGGCTTTGTTCTGCGCTATCCAAAAGGCAAACAAGCGGTTACGGGCGTTGTGTATGAGCCGTGGCATTACCGCTATGTGGGCAACCAACATGCCGCAATGATGCAAAAAACCGGTGCAACACTGGAAGAATATCGGGCGGCAGGTGTGGGAAGATAAAAAAACTGTCACAATTTATTTTGCGGCAGTTTTTACATTTTTCACAAATTATTTTTCATTTGTGCTATAATCATTGTAACAACAGAGAAAAATAGGCAGAGGAGTTGGTATTTGTGAAACTTACCTTTATTGGCGCTGACCACGAGGTCACCGGTTCTTGTACCTTACTGGAGGCTTGCGGCAAAAATATTCTTGTAGACTATGGTATGGAACAGGGTTCAAACGAATTTATCAATGTGGATTTGCCCATCAATCCCGCCGCAGTCGATTGTGTGCTGCTCACCCATGCGCACATTGACCATTCCGGTTTGCTGCCGCTTTTATACAAAAACGGCTTTCGCGGCGTGATTTATGCCACTGCACCGACGGTTGATTTGTGCAAAATCATGTTGCAGGATTCTGCACACATTCAAGAATTTGAAGCCGAGTGGAAAAACCGCAAGGCACTGCGCGCCGGTGCAGAGCCGGTAGAACCGCTGTACACGGTAAGCGATGCACTCGGCGTGGTGACAAAGCTTATACCGGTGCAATACGGCAAAAAAACAAGCATTTTTGACGGCGTGTGTGCGCAATTTATTGATGCCGGACATCTGCTCGGTTCTGCGTCCATTGAAGTGTGGCTTGAGGAAGACGGCGTCAGCAAAAAGCTTGTATTTTCCGGAGACATCGGCAATGTCAATCAGCCGATTATCCGCGACCCGTCGTATTTGAAAACGGCGGATTATGTCGTGATGGAATCCACTTACGGCGACCGCAGCCACGGACCTGTACCCGATTATATCTCTGAATTGACCGGCATTTTGCAGCAAACGTTTGACCGCGGCGGCAATGTGATTGTGCCGTCGTTTGCCGTGGGTCGCACACAGGAAATGCTCTATTTTCTGCGCAAAATCAAGGCGGATAACCTCGTCAAAGGTCACGACGGCTTCACGGTTTATGTGGACAGTCCGCTTGCGAACGAAGCAACCGCAATTTTCAAAAAAGACCTTTATCACTGCTACGACGACGAAACAAGAGCGCTGATTGACGCGGGCATCAACCCCATCGGCTTTGTCGGCTTAAAAACATCGGTCACAAGCGACGATTCCAAAGCCATCAACTTTGACACGGACTGCAAAGTTATTGTATCCGCCAGTGGCATGTGCGACGCGGGACGCATCAAACACCATTTGAAACACAATTTGTGGCGACAGGAATGCACGGTGCTTTTCGTGGGATATCAGTCCGTCGGCACACTCGGACGCTCCATCGTGGACGGTGCAAAAGAAGTGCATCTGTTCGGCGAGAAAATCGAGGTCAAGGCGGAAATTCGCACCTTGACCGGCATCAGCGGTCATGCGGACAACGAGGGGTTGCTGCGCTGGGCAAAAGCGTTTGAAACAACGCCCGTGCGCGTGTTTGTCAACCATGGTGAAGCGAGCGCCTGCGAAACGCTGACCGCGCGGCTTGTCAACGAGCTGCACATGCCGGCAGTTGCGCCTTATAGCGGAGACGCGTGGGATTTGGCAAGCGACCGACAGGTGGAAACCGGCTCTCGCAAGCGCGTTGAAAAAGGCACGGCGGCAGCGCCTGTGCGTCAGGCGGCGTTTACGCGTCTGCTTGCGGCGGCAGAGCGGCTGAAAACGGTTGCGGCAAAATGTGAGGGCATGGCGAACAAAGAACTTGCAAAATTTGCCGACCAAATCAACGCATTGTGCGATAAATGGATGCGATAAATATAAGATGAAAACAGGCGGTACGGCGTGATGCACACGCTGTACCGCCTGTTTTATATTATAATGTTTATACTTACGGTAATTTCCAAATGCGCGCGCCGAGCGCGGCGGCATCGGTGTCGTCATGCGTGATGCAAAGCACGGTGCGCCCGTGTTTTTGCGCCGTCACAAAAGCGGCGGCAGCGGCACGATGGGCATCATCAAGTCCTTTGAACGGTTCGTCAAGCAGCACAATATCCGCCGGTGCAAGCATGGCGCGCAGCAGTGCAATGCGCCGCTGTTCGCCGCCCGAAAGCAGTGCCACCGGCTTTGTCAGCGTTTCACCAAACAGTCCGAGCGCCGCAAACGCGCCGGATAAAACATTGTCCGACAGTGCGCCGCAGGCAAATTTCAAATTTTGAACGGCAGAGAGCTGCAAAATCAGCCTGTCCTCTTGAAATGCACAGGAAAACCGTGCGTTTTGCCTGCCGTCAATCGTGCCGTCATCGGGTTTTAACAAGCCTAAAAGCAAGTGAATCAGGGTCGTTTTTCCGGCGCCGGACGGTGCCATGATGCAGACGGTTTCGCCTGCGGCAAAGGTGGCGCTTACATGCGAAAGCACAGGTACATCGCCGAAATTCTTAGTGAGATTGCTCAAAACAAGGTTCATAATCCGCCCTCCGTCAGCAAGACTTCCGCCTTGTCCAGCAAAAACAGAAACAGCTTCTCAAACAACAGGCTGAGCAGCACAATCACAACCGTCCACGCAAACAATTCTGCCGTCGAAAAGAAAATTTTGGCGTTGTACAGCGCCGCGCCGATGCTGCCGGTGGTGATGCCGATAACTTCGGCAGACACGCCGCTTTTCCAGCACAAACCAAGCCCGACATTGCAGGCGGCTTTGAACGGCGGAAATACGGCGGGCAGCACGAGATAACGGATGCGGCGCAAAACCGGTACGCGAAAAACATGCGCCATTTCGAGCAATTTTTTATCGGTCTGCAAAATACCGGTCAATGTGTTGGTATAAATAATCGGCAGAACCATCAAAAAGCTGATGAATACCGCTAAATTTCCGGCGTTTTTCAGCCACAACAGCGCCAAAATAATAAAACTTGCCACCGGCACACTTTTCACCGTGAGCATCAGCGGACGCAGCAAAATGCGTACAAATTGCCAGTGTGCGCCAATGCCTGCAAGCAAAACACCCACCAACAATGCCAGTAAAAAACCGGAAATCATGCGCGCCGCGCTGAAAAACACCGTCTGCCAAAACGCGCCCGTCCAAAGAAAAGCAAGCAGCGTTTGGAGAACCGCAAGCGGTGATACCAGTAAAAGATTGCTGTCAACCCAAAGGCTGGCCGCCTGCCAAAGCAAAAGCCAAAAGCAGACAGCCAGAATCGTTTGTATGGTATTTTTTGCGCCCTTACGCATTGTAATAGAATGCGTCATCGGGTAATTTTCCGCCTACAGACGCAGGATTTTGGTCGAACAACACTTGCAGATAACTGCTGACATCGTTTTTCATGGCGCTGCCTTCCACAAAAGTGATATTGCACAGCGGCAATGCTTTTTGTGCAATCGGCGCTTTCGGCACGATTTCATAACCGGCAATCAGTGCGGCGGCTTCTTCCGTATTGCTGTTCACAAACGTAACGCTGTCGGCATAATCGGATAAAAATTCATCAAAAGCGGCGGCGTTTTTATCAATGAAATCTTTGCGCGCAACAACAACGCCCGTCACAAGATTGCTGCCGCCGGAAACGGCGTTCCATTCCTGTGTCATGTCAAGGGCAATGCGCATTTTTTCGCTTTGCATCTGCACAGTGGTGGCATACGGCTGCGGCAAAAGCGCAATCGCGCCGCCCGTGGTGTCGGCTTGCAGCATGGCGACAACCTCGGTCGCCTCGCTCTTAAACTCCACCGTAACATCGGTGCCGGGCGTCAAGCCGTTTTTCGTCAGCACATAATTTAAAACATACTCCGGCGTGGTGCCTTTGCCGACGGAATAAATGGTTTTTCCCTTGAGGTCTGCCACGGAATGCACGGTGTCGCCCTGTTCCATCAGATAGAGTACGCCCAGTGTGTTGACGGCGGCAACTTGAATGGCACCCTCGGTTTTGTTGTACAATACGCTTGCAAGATTGCACGGCACAAGCGCAACATCGATGTCGCCCTTGATGAGCTGCGGCGCAATTTCATCGGCGGTTCCGTACATGGTAACGTTATAATTGTGACGCGCAGTGCCTTTGTCGGCACTGTCCATCAACTGCACAAGTCCCATCGTGGTCGGGCCTTTCAAGCTGGCAATTTTGAAATCGGTTTTGGGTGCGGGCGCGGCAGACGGTGCGGTTGCGGTGCTGTCGGGTTTGGCGCTGTTTGCAACAGAAGCCGGTGCAGACGGCGCAGCAGAAGAAGATGCCGCCGGCGCACAGGCAGAAAATAAGCTGAGCGCAAGCGTCAGCGTCAAAGCGAGACTGAGAATTTTGTGTTTCATAGAGTTTGTTACTTCCTTTATCTTGTGTATTTGTTTTTATTTTAGTATAATGAAGGTGAATATAAAGTTGCCGTGGCAACTTTTGGAGAAAAATATGGAAGAAATTTTGACAAAATGTGTTTTGTTCGCACAGATTGAGCCGAAAGCATTGCCCGATTTGCTGAAAGCACTCGGCGCAATCGAAAAAACATACGACAAGGGTGAAGTGTTGGTTTTGGCGGGGTATGAGTTGCACCGCATCGGGATTGTGCTGTATGGCACGATTGAAGCTGCAAAAGTCAGTGCAAACGGTGATGCGTTTACCATAACACAGATAGGGGCAGGGGGTATATTCGGCGATGTGCTTGCCGGCAGTGCCGCCTACAAAAGTCCGGTGTGCGTGACGGCGCACACGCAGGTGCGTGTGCTGTGGATTTCGTATGAAAAGCTATTGGCGGGCGGCGGCGCACCGGCAAAGGCACACACGCAGATGCTCAAAAATTTAGTGGCGGAAATTTCGCAAAAATACTTTGCACTTGACAGACGCATTGCTGTTTTAATGTTGCCGCGTCTGCGCGAAAAAATAATGTACTATCTGCAAAATGAAGCAATTCAGCAGCCGGACGGCGGAATGTTGACGCCGTTTAATCGCGCAGAGCTTGCACAATATCTCGGCTGTGAGCGCGCGGCGCTCTGCCGCGAAATTTCAAGAATGCGCAGCGAAAAACAGCTCAAAACAAGCGGCAGATATTTTTATTTTACACCTGCCGAAACAAATTTGTAAAAAAGGGATTGCATTTCGGAAAAGGCTGTGGTATCCTAAAAGCATAAAGTGATGCCCATAGGGGGTATCGGCATTGGCGGAAGGAGATTACTATGCAGCATTCACATTCACAGGACGCCACAAAACGGCTTGCACGGATTGCCGGTCAGGTGACGGGCATTAAAGATATGGTGGAAAACGGGCGCGAGTGCGAGGACATTTTGATGCAGCTTTCGAGCGCAAGCAGTGCGCTCACGCAGGTTGCGCGCATTATTATGACGGAGCATCTCGAACATTGTGTGCGGGACGGCATGGAACACGGCGACAAAGAAAAGACCATTGAAAACCTTAAAAAAGCAGTGGAACAGTTTGCCAAAATGAAATAATCAGACGAAGGAGCGAAGAATATGAGCGAACAGACGAATGCGGCTTGTGCCTGTGCGCAGGAACATTCCCACGCGCATCATCACGGCGAAACACCCCATAAAAAGGAGATTTACAAAAGCATTTTCTGGATTATACTGGCGTTGGCGCTTGTGATAGGCGCACATTTTGTCACAAATTTTCAGCTTGCGCTTGTCCTGTATTTGATTGCATATTTCGCGGTAGGACGCGAAGTTTTATGGAATGCTTTTCGGAATATTTGCCACGGAGAAATTTTTGACGAAAACTTTTTGATGGTGGTGGCAACACTGGGCGCATTTGCCATCGGAGATTTTGCCGAGGCGGTCGCCGTCATGATTTTTTACAATGTCGGTGAAACTTTACAGGATATGGCAGTGGCAAAAAGCCGCTCAAACATAGCATCTTTGATGAATATTCGCCCCGATTTTGCGCGCATTGTGAAAGACGGCGTCGAAACCGAAACAGCGCCGGAAAATGCGGCGGTCGGCGACATCATTCTCATCAAACCGGGCGAGCGTGTGCCGCTTGACTGCACCGTGCAAACAGGGGAGGGCGCAGTGGACGCAAGCGCGCTCACGGGGGAAAGTGTGCCGGTGTCGGCGGCAAAGGGCGTTGCGCTCTCAAGCGGCAGCGTCAATATGAATGGCGTATTAACTTGCGTTGTAACGAGTGTTTTTGCCGATTCTACCGTGCAGAAAATACTGGATTTGGTCAGCGATGCCTCCGCAAAAAAGGCGAGCGCGGAAAAATTTATCACGCGTTTCGCCAAAATTTACACGCCTTGCGTGATGGGCGCCGCCGCGTTGATTGCGCTTGTGCCGCCGCTGTTTCTCGGTTGGCACACGTTTCCCGATTGGTTCTATCGCGGGTTGATTTTCCTTGTGGTGAGCTGTCCGTGCGCGCTTGTCATCAGCATTCCCGTCAGCTTTCTCGGCGGAATCGGCGGCGCGGCGAAAAACGGTGTGCTTGTCAAGGGCAGTGACGTATTGGATCGGCTGACAGCGCCGAAAACGATTGTTTTCGACAAAACCGGCACGTTGACGCGCGGCAAATTTGCCGTGAGCAGCGTTGTGCCGGCGGCAGGGCAAACGGCAGACACGCTTTTGAGCGCCGCCGCGCTGTGTGAGCGCAGCAGCAACCATCCGATTGCGCTGTCGGTGCGCGATTACTGCGCCGAAAAAGACAGCAACGCCGTCATCACAAATTATGAAGAAAAAGCAGGTTACGGCATACTTGCCGGTACGCAAAACGGCGTTTATGCCGCCGGAAATGCAAAATTGATGGCATTTGTGGGCGTAAAACTGCCGCTTGCAGGCGAAAAAGATGTGAAAAATGCCGTGGCAACGGTGTTGTATCTGGCAAAAGACAGCACCTATCTCGGCACGATTTATATTGCAGACACCATCAAATCGGGCGTGAAAGAAGCCATTGCAAACTTGCGTACACTCGGTGTTACAACCTGTTATATGCTCACCGGCGACAATGCCGCAATTGCGCAAAACGTGGCAGACGCCGTAGGATTGGACGGCTACAAGGCGGGTTTGCTGCCGCATGAAAAAGTGGCGGCGTTTGAAGCACTGACCCAAACAGCCGGCGGCACAGCACTGTACGCGGGCGACGGCATCAATGATGCGCCGCTTTTGGCGCGCGCCGATGTCGGTTTTGCGATGGGCGGTGTCGGGTCAGATGCTGCAATTGAAGCGGCTGATGTTGTTTTGATGACAGACGAGGTGCGCAAAATCGGCACTGCCATTCGCATTGCACGGCAGACGAAAACCATCGTCAAGCAGAATATTATTTTTGCGCTCAGCGTGAAAGTGATTGTGCTGATTCTGTCGGCGTTCGGTTATACGCCGATGTGGCTGGCGATTTTTGCCGATGTCGGCGTGGCGCTGCTCGCAGTAGCCAACGCAACACGCGCCATCGGGTTAAAGGGATAAAAAAATGCGCTGCTGCGCGACGAAAGAACAAGCGGAATCCGCCTGTCGGTCGAGTTTTGCCTCAACCGTCGTCTGCACAGCAGCGCTTTTTATTTTTAAGAATTTGTGGATGATGCCGTTTTCAACGCGGTAATATTGGTGAAAACGCCAACTGCTTTGCATGCAAGACCGTTGACGTCATCAATGGACGTGGAACGAACGTGCAGTTTATAATAGCGTCCTGTGTCGTCACGCATACGAAATTCAGCCTGCACCGAGCCGGATTTGCAGAAAACACGTTGAACCCAAGCTTCAAAAAGCGGCAAATCCGCCGGGTGAACATCGACGCGGATAGCGGGATTGGTGCTGACATGCAGTTGAATCGGTTCGCGATGAAAGCGCTTTTGAAATTTTTCCGAAAAGGCGATGGAGTCATCCGCAAAATCCCACGTAAACACGATATCGTCGCTTTGTTCCACAATCAGGCGATAACGTTCCTCGCTGATGCGCAGCGCTTCGCGGCTTTTGCGTTCGTTGTCCACCACGGTTTCAAGCTGCACAATTTTATCCCGCAGTGAGCGCTGCAAAGCTTCCGTGCGCTCCAATTCCTCGGTCACATCTTGAAACGCGTGAATGCCGATGGGGCGTCCTTGGCTGTCAATCACGCAGGACGAGCGTCCCTGCAACACAATCACCTTGCCGTCTTTGCGGATGGCACGCGTTTTAAACTGCAACGGTTTACCGCTGCGAATCAACTGTTCAGCGTTTTTTTGCACGATAAAAACATCGTCAGGATGTGTAAATGCGGCGATGCTGTTGTGAAAAATCTCGCGAAATTCCTGTCGGGTGTAGCCGAGATATTCAAGTGCGCGGGCGTTGACGTACTGCACGGTTGCTTCGCCGTCAAGATACCCTTTCATCAACCCCATGTCGATATTTTGTCCGAGCGTGTAAAGCTCCCAATTGTCCATTTGAAATTCTTGCGGAATATCCGAAAGATACGATTCTTCACACGCCGGCACATCAGATTTCAGATAATTTTCAATATTCGTGAGCGGCGAATTGTCTTTGATAAAATCGGCAAAGGCTGTTTTCGGCATTGGTTTTGCATAAAAATAGCCTTGTCCCAAATCGCAGCTCAACTTCTTCAAAAATTCCACTTCATCGTCAGTTTCCACACCTTCCATGACGGAAACCAAGCGCAGAGATTTAATCAGCTCCACCACTTTTGCGATAATCAAACGTCCTTTGTCGTTGTTGGTTGAGGAATTTAAAAAGCCTTTGTCGATTTTAATGACGTCAAGCGGCAAATCTTTCAGATAGATTAAAGAGGAATAAGCGCTGCCGAAATCATCGAGCGCCACTTTAAAACCAAGGTATTTCAGCGCGCTTGCAATCTCAACCAAAAGCTGAAAATCGCCCAGATAAATATTTTCGGTAAATTCAATTTCAATCAAATGCGTGGGGATTCGATAGCGGTTGACCGTGTGAAACACGCGTTCCACAAATCCGTCTGTACGAATATGCACTTTGGAAAAATTGACCGAAATCGGCAAAGGTGCAAGATTGCCGTCGATTGATTTTCGCAGAAAGGCACACGCTTCCCCCAGCATGAAAAAATCGAGCTGACGCACAAAGCCGTTTTGCTCTAAAATCGGGATAAAGCGGTCGGGATAAATCATGCCGTATTTTTTGCTGTTCCAGCGCACAAGCGCTTCCGCACCCACAAGCTGACCGCTTTTAATCAATATTTTCGGTTGCAGATACATTTCAAATTCGCGTTCCTGCAAAGCGGTTTCCATCATCATGGTGATCGCTTTGCGCCACTCCAAATCCTCACTTTTTTTCTTATCATACAGTAAAAAAGTGTTGGCATGATTGCCTTTTGCCTGTTTGCGCGCAAAATTCGCCTTGTCCAAAAGCGCGGGCAGGTTCTCTTGATATTCACTGAGATAAACGATGCCGCCACTCGACACAAGCGTATAATGCGCCGGCAAAATATCCGTCAAAAAACTTTTTGTGTCCGTCATATTGCAAAAGCGCGTGACGATGCTTTGCGTTTCGGCAATATGTACCAAAAACACAAAATGATCGGCATGAATCCGCGAAAAAAACTCACCGTCAGCCATCTGACCGGAAAAATATTCCGTAATGCGCCGCAACGCGGTATCGCCCGTTTCATAACTGAACAAATCGTTGATGAAATTAAAATTGTCAAAATCAAGTGTCACGAGTGCAAAATGTGCGCGGTGCGCGTGGTCGGTATGCAATATTTCAGCGACAAACCGATAAAATTTTTCGGCACTCAAATAATGTGGTAAATTTTTACATTGCTGCTCCATGAAATTCTCCCTCATGTACGCTTGCTGATGAACGAAATAATTGCAATAATCAAAGCTATGATACCACAATATCTCCAAAAAATCCAGACAAATTTTACCATTAAAAAGAATAAAAAAATTGCCCGCTGTTATTTTATGCAGCGGGCAATTTTGATGAAAAAAGGCGCTTAAAACGGCAGTTTCATGAGCCGTAAAATGGCAAGAATATAAATTTTCAAAGAGCGCCAAAGCAGTGCTTCCGCCACGCCCTCATCGGCGCCGTGCATCGGGCCGACCCATGCGGGTACCGGCTCATTTTCTTCCTCCATGCCAAAGCTCACGGCACATTGAAAATCACGCGCATAGGTGCCGCCGCCCATGGTAAACGGTTTTGCCTGTTTGCCGGTAACCTCGTTATAGGTGTCAATCAGCGTTTGAATCACAGGCTGTTTCGGGTCGATGTAGAACGGTGTATTCACGCGTTCCGACGGCACAAACACGGCGTTTGCGAGTGCTGCTTTTTTCGACAAAATCTCCGTCATTTTTTGTGCATCAATACTGGTCGGAAAACGCACGTTGATGCCCTGTGACAGGACGCCGTCTTTCATTTCCATGGTGCCGCCGATGCACGTCAGCGGGTCAAACACGCCGTCATCTGCCGCAATGCCAAGCGTGGAGCCGTCTGTTGAAGCAAACACATCACGCAGCATCGACAAATATTCGGATTCATCCGCACTGCAAAGTG
Organism: Ruthenibacterium sp.; assembly: GCA_036635095.1. Lineage (GTDB taxonomy): Bacteria > Bacillota > Clostridia > Oscillospirales > Ruminococcaceae > Ruthenibacterium. The sequence goes on from JAVWRA010000016.1 coordinate 16,213, forward strand.
CATTGTCGAGCAGATAATTGACAACAAGACCGATGGCGTTTATCGTGCCGGCAGGATGTGCCGCGTGTCCGCCGATGCCGACGGCGGCAATGCGCACCAGATTATTTTCGGCGGTAACGGTGATGTTTTCGGCATTTTTCAAGGCGGAGAAATCTGCCTTTACAAGTGCAAATGCACGGTCGGGAATGACATTGCTGGCGATGCCGCCCTCAAAATCCACCAGATTTCCCTTTAGCTTTTGGCTGTGAAAAGTTCCGGTGTAAATCCCTTTTTCGCCATAGCAAACCGGAAATGAGCCGTCCGGCGTAAAGCAAAACGCGGGGTCGTCGAATTTGCTTTTATAATAGGTAAGACCTTTCATGCCGGTTTCCTCGTTGGTGCCAAACATCACGCGCAAGGTATAGGGCAGCGTCTCGCCGGATTCTTTCAAAAACTTTGCGGCATACAGCGTCAAAACGGCAGGCCCTTTGTCGTCCGCCACGCCGCGGCCGATGAGATAGCCGTCGCGTCGCTCCATGCAAAACGGGTCCTGTGTCCAGCCGTTTCCCTGCGGCACAACGTCCAGATGCGCAATGGTGGCAATTTGCGTTTCACTGGCACCGGCAAGATCGGCATATCCGAAATAGCCATCGAGATTCTTTGCGTCAAGTCCCATCGACTGCGCCATGGAAAGTGCCGCACACAGCGCCGCGTCCACGCCTGCGCCAAACGGTTTGCCGGGCAAAGCGGCTGCCTCCACGCTGTCGATGTCCACAAGTGTTTTGATATCGCGTAAAATCGCGTCTTTGTTTGCCTCAATGAACGCATCGATGCGGTTTGTGAGATTCAGTTCAGACATTTGAAAAACTCCTTTGATTGATATTGTTACCTCTATTATAGTATAATAAAGAAAAATGGCAACAAAGGAAGTAAGATGAAAAAAAATATTTTATTTGCCGCGGCAATTCTTGCGCTTGCCGCAGTATTTTGGATTTGGACAACGGCGCACCAAACAAAAGGGCAGACGGCGCTTGTGAGCATTGTGGATGCACAGAGCATCACGCTGCCGCTTGATACGGATAAAGTGTATGTTATCGATGAATCCGAGGGTGCAAAGTGCAAAGTGACCTTGGAAGTAAAGGACGGAAAAATCCGATTCATCGACAGTGTGTGCCGTGACCATATCTGCGAAAACGAGGGTTGGCTTGCGCATGAAAACGAGCAGGCAATCTGTTTGCCGGCAGGCGTTGTGGTTTCGGTGGAAGCAAAATAACAACAGGTTTGTAAAGTTTTGTTATTTTCGTTGCACTGAAAGCACAAATAATGCTATACTGATTATGTAAAGTTTTCGACAAGAAAATGTAAATTACGACTAAGCGGCATTGCGCAAGAATGCAGACGAAAAAGACAAGCGTTGCGTGTTATGGCGTACTAAAATTGCGGAGGCATTTATGACAATTTTCAATGTCATCAGTTTAGCGGGCGGTATTGCGCTGTTTTTATACGGAATGTCCATCATGGGGTCGGGGCTTGAAAAAGTTGCGGGCGGCAAGATGGAAGCCGTGCTGCAAAAGCTCACCTCGTCCACGGTGCGCGCCGTTTTATTCGGCGCACTGATTACGGGCGTTATCCAGTCCAGTGCCGGCACAACGGTCATCGTTATCGGTCTTGTCAACTCCGGCATCATGCAGCTTTCGCAGGCAATCGGCGTTATCATGGGCGCCAATATCGGCACCACGGTGACCGGTCAAATTCTGCGTCTCTCCGACGTCTCCGGCGGCGGACTTTTCATGGAACTTGTAAAACCGAGCAATTTGGCACCGATTGTCGCATTTTTCGGCGCCATTTTATATGTGTTTTTCAAAGCGCCGAAAAAGCGCAACATCGGGCAAATTCTCGTCGGTTTCGGTCTTTTGTTTACCGGCATGACCGCCATGACCGCCGCTGTGGAACCGCTGCGCGATTCGCCGCTGTTTATCAAGCTGTTTACGTCGCTGCAAAACCCGTTTCTCGGTGTTTTGGCAGGCGCGCTTGTCACGGTTGCCATTCAAAGCTCCTCGGCGTCCGTCGGCATTTTGCAGGCACTTTCCAGCACGGGAATTGTCACATGGGGTAGTGCCATTCCCATTATTTTGGGGCAGAATATCGGCACCTGCTCCACGCCGCTGATGGCGTCTGTCGGCGCGTCCAAAGCCGCAAAACGCAGCGCAATGGTGCATTTATACTTCAACGTCATCGGCACGGCGCTGTTCATGGCTGCCATTTACGGCGCCAAAGCAGTTTTCAAATTCTCGTGGTGGGATGCCACCATGAATATGGGCGATATCGCCAATTTTCACACCTTGTTTAACGTCGTTGTCACGGTTCTTTTCATTCCGTTCACACGCGTGTTGGCGCGTCTTGCCGAATTGACGATTCCCGACAAAGAGGGCGATGCAACCGACATCGAAATTCCCGTGTTGGACGAGCGCTTGTTCAATTCGCCGGCAGTTGCCATTCAGCAGGCGAAAAGCGCGGTGGAAACCATGGGGCGCAACGCGCAGCTCAATTATGCCGATGCCGTGCCGGTGCTGTTCAGTCACAATCAAGATGTCATTCAGCTCATTCATCAGCGCGAAAGCGTGATTGACAGTTTGGAAGTGTCCATCAGCAACTATCTGATTAAAATTACCGACAAAGAACTGGGCGAAACGGAGAGCCACACCGTCAATGAGTTGATTAACTTTATTGTGGAATTTGAGCGCATTGGCGACTATGCCATCAATGTGGTGGACCGCAGCGGCGAAATTTTCGACAAAGAAATCACTTTTTCGCAGAGTGCGGTTGATGAGCTGAATTTGCTGAACAAGGCGATTCTTGAAATTCTCTCTCTCACGCTTGATGCCTTTGTCAGCAATGATGCCCGCGTTGCAGAGCGTGTAGAACCGCTTGAAGAAACCATCGACCTCATGATTGATTTGCTGCGTGACCGGCATATTATGCGTCTGAAAACCGGCGTATGCGCCATTGAAAGCGGCATTATTTTCCTTGAAATTCTCACCAATCTTGAGCGTATTTCCGACCATTGTTCCAATGTGGCAGCGCGCATTGTCGGCACGGATTCCGAGGACGACCATTTTGACGCGCATGAATTTCGCCGCAATATGCACGACGGCTATGTGCCGAATTTCAACGAAATGCTCACGCAGTACAAAGAAAAATATTATACCGGCTTAAAAACCGACGCATAAAAACAGGCGCATGGATTGACGGTAAATCAATCCATGCGCCTGTTTTGCAATTTCGCCATGTAAAAGCCTGCCTGTTTAAAAAAGTCCGTCGTCATTGTCGGAATAAATCTCAATATACTCCGGCGTGTTTTCTTTTTTGAAATAAGCAAGACCGGCAACGGCCGCGAGAATGCCTACAATCCATACCAAAAGCTTTAAAACGGTTTTCATCATACTGCCTCCTATTTTCATCAGTGTTATCAATAAGGAACAACGGTAAAGGCGTCAAAGCCTTTTGCGGTGGGCGCTTTTTCGCCGCGCGGTACCGGAAAAGCCGCGCCGAAAGCGGCATCTGCCGTGTCATATAAAAATACATTGCCCGCATAAACCATGCCCGCCTTGGGTGCTTCGCCAAAAACGGCGGTAAATACGGCGGCGGGAATTTCACTCTCGGCACACCAGTAAACGCCTTGTTCATCTGTGCCGGTCACAACACGCGCCGGTGGCGCACTGCATGTTTGCAGCAATGTGCCGGTGACGCTGTCTAGGACACAGAGCGTGTTTTCGCCGCCTTTACACAGCGAAAACAGCAAATAACAGTCGGTGCGCGCCGCGGGGCAGAGCGCCAAAGCAAACCGTGTTGTGGCAAGCGGCGCCGCGTCAAAACAAGTGGCGCTGAAATGCAGCGCACCTTTTATAACGTAGCAGCGCAGATACGCATAAACGGTATCATGCTGCGGAACGCCGCGAAAATGACAAAGCTTCAAAGCAGGTACCGTGTCCATGAGCAAAGGTACTGTGCTGTCGGTGATTAAAAAAGGCACACGCAAACCTCCCAAAAGTAATTAACTTCAGTATAACACAAAGCGGGGTAAAAACGCAATACAGTGTGCGGCGTATAAATTTTGGCAGCAAATATGTGCATAAAAAGCAGATGCGACAATTGTTAATAAAATAACTCTTATTGACTAACATTATAATAATGTTAAAATAAAAGTAATGCCTTGCGCGCAATTGTTGCGCAAACAAAAAGGGAAATGGGGGAGAATCACTTTCATGTTTAAAAAACTGAAACGTGCGGCTTTGGGTGCGCCGGTGCCACATTATAAAAATACGGCGAAAAGCACAACCGTAAAAATGCCATTGCCGGCGAAAATCATTCTGCCGATGCAACAACACATCGGTGCGCCTTGTACCGTGGCGGTACAAAAGGGCGATGCTGTGCTGGTGGGCAGCGTTGTGGGTAAAGCAGGCGGCTTTGTCAGCGCGGATATTCACAGCGGCGTGTCCGGTACGGTAGACGCCATCGAAACGGTGAGCTTTCCGAACGGTGCAAAAGTACAAGCCGTTGTCATCACGCCGGACGGCAATCAAACATTGGCGCCGTCCATCGTGCCGCCAAAAGTTACCGATGCCAAAAGCTTGATAGCCGCAGCACAAAATTGCGGACTTGTCGGGCTTGGCGGTGCCGGTTTCCCGACAGCGGTGAAGTTTTCACCGAAAGAGGGAACGGTGCTGGACACTTTAGTTATCAACGGTGCCGAATGTGAACCCTATATCACCGCCGACCACCGTGAATTTTTAGAGTGCAGCGAAAGCGTTATGCGCGGCATTGCCGCCGTAAAACAATGTCTCGGCATTCAAAAAGTCATCATCGGCATCGAGCGCAATAAACCCGACGCCATTGATTTGATGTACAGCCTCACAAACAGCGATGCCGATTACACCGTTCTGCCGATGGAAAGTGTCTATCCGCAGGGCGCTGAAAAAGTGCTGATTGAAAAAGCCACCGACCGCGAAGTACCGCGCGGCGGCTTGCCGGCAGACGTCGGCGTATTGGTGATGAACGTCACCACGGTGTCGGCACTCGGCAAATTCATCGCCACCGGTATGCCGCTCACCACAAAGCGGCTCACGATTGACGGCTCCGCCATTCGTTCCGGCAAAAATGTGGAAGTCATTCTCGGCACACCGATTGCAGATGTGCTATCGTTCTGTGACCTCGACACCGATGCCGTCGCGAAAGTCATTATGGGCGGTCCGATGATGGGTACTGCCGTGTTGGATACACATTTTCCCATCATCAAACAAAACAACGCCATTCTCGCATTTGACGCAAAACAGGCGGCGCTTGCGCAGTCGGGTCCGTGTATTCGCTGCGGCCGCTGCATTTCCGCCTGTCCGATGGGTCTGTCGCCTGTGGAGCAAGACATCGCCTACCAACAGGGCGACGTTGCCATGCTGAATACGCTCATGACGGATTTGTGCATCGGCTGCGGGGTATGCAGCTTTGTCTGTCCGGCAAAACGTCCGCTTGCACAGACAATTGCACTCGCCAAAATTATGCAGAAAAACGGAGGGAAGTAACAAATGGAATCGAAAAAACTGCTTGTCACGGCTTCTCCGCATATCACATCTCCCGTTTCCACGCGTCAGTTGATGGGCAATGTCATCATTGCGCTTGTGCCGGCGCTGCTTGCGTCCGGTCTCATTTTCGGCGCGCGCGCACTGCTTGTTGTTGGCGTCACGGTTGCCGCCTGCGTCGGCTTTGAAGCGTTATATTGTGTTTTGATGAAAAAATCCGTTCCCGTCGGTGATTTTTCCGCCATTGTCACAGGCATATTGCTTGCGTTCAATCTGCCGGCAACCATTCCGCTGTGGATTGCCATTGTCGGCGCTTTCATCGCCATTGTGATTGTCAAACAACTGTTCGGCGGCATCGGCTGCAACTTTGCCAATCCCGCGCTTGTCGCGCGCATTGCGCTTGCCGTCGGTTTTGCCGGCCGCATGACGGCCTACGCGTTTCCTGCCGTCTCTGTAGATGCACTCGCCGGTGCAACGCCGCTCGTTGCCGGTAAAACGGTCAGCGGCGCATCGATGATTCTACAGCTTTTGCTCGGCACACACGGCGGCGTAATTGGCGAAACCTGCGCCATAGCGCTCATCATCGGCGGTGTTTACCTCATCGTCACCAAAACAATTTCTGCGGCAATCCCGCTCACCTACATCGGCACCGTTGTTGTCATGAGCCTTTTGCTCGGTCAAGATATCGTGCTGCAAGTGTTTTCGGGCGGTCTTTTGCTCGGCGCGTTTTTCATGGCGACGGATTATGTCACAAGTCCGTTCACCACAAAAGGCAAACTGATTTACGGCATCGGGCTTGGTGTCATTACTTGTTTGATTCGTTTTTACGGCAATATGGCGGAGGGCGTCAGCTACAGTCTGTTGCTCATGAACCTGATGGTGCCGTATATCAACGACTTCACCCGCCAAAAACCGTTGGGAGGTGCAAAGGTAAAATGAGTCTATTTTCTGACTTTGTAAAACCAATTGTTGTTCTCGGCGGCATCTGTCTTGTCACAAGCACCTTGCTTGCCGTCACCAACAGCGCCACAGCGCCTATTATTGAAGCAAATGCCATCAAAACGGCAAATGCGGCGCGCGCAGAACTGCTGCCGTCCGCCGATAAATTCACCTTGCAGGAAAATCTCGTCACCGCAGACGTTCCCGCAGTGTACAAAGCCGACAACGACACCGGCTATGTCATGACGGCGCAGGCAAAAGGCTATGGCGGACAGGTACCTGTCATGCTTGCATTTGACAAAGACGGCAAAATTGCGGCTGTCAAATTTTTAGACAACGATGAAACGCCGGGTCTCGGTCAAAAAATTAAGAATCCTGCGTTTGCACAGCAGTTTGCCGGCATGGACAGCAAAAATATTGCGCTGTCGGACATCGACGCCATTTCCGGCGCAACCATTTCTTCCGCTGCGTCCGTCACCGCCATCAACAGTGCGATTGCGCTGTATAACACCGAGGTCAAGGGCGAGGAAGTGATTGTGCTGACGCCCGAAGAAGTGCGCGCAAAAGTATTGCCAAGCGGTGGCGAAATCACGCCGATGGCGTCTGTTCCCGCCGGTGCGTTTGAAGCGTATCAAGGCGCAAACGGCGGCACAATTCTCTATGTTGAGGGCAAAGGCTTTTATAAAAAACCGCTGATTGCCGCTGTCGGGTTTGACGATGCCGGCGCTATCACCGGCGTGTGGCTTGACACCACGCAGGAGACAAACGGCGTTGGCACACAGGTTGGCACAGACGCAAAATTCTCCGAGCAGTTCATCGGCAAAACCAGCGCCAAACCGTATGATGTGGTGGCAGGTGCAACGATGTCGTCTGACGCCGCCGCCGCCACCGTGCAAATGGCGATTGACGCCTACAACGCAAGTAAGGGGGCATAAACGATGAAAGAAAAACTCAAAATCGTAACCAACGGGTTACTCAAAGAAAACCCCTCGCTGCGTCTTGTGCTAGGCACCTGTCCGACGCTCGCCGTCACCACGCTTGCCATGAATGGGCTTGGCATGGGACTTGCCGCCACATTTGTACTCATCGGTTCCAACATTGCCATTTCGGCAATGCGCAAAGTGATTCCCGATAAAGTGCGTCTGCCGGCATATATCACGATTATTGCCGCATTCGTCACCATTTTGCAAATGATTGTCAAAGCATATCTGCCGTCACTGGACGCGGCGCTCGGCATTTATCTGCCGCTGATTGTCGTCAACTGCATCATTCTCGGTCGTGCCGAAATGTACGCCTCCAAAAACGCCGTGTTTGAATCGGCGCTTGACGGACTTGGCATGGGACTTGGCTTCACGCTCACGTTGCTGTTCATGGGTTCGATTCGTGAGATTATCGGTGCAGGCACATGGTTCGGCATGCAGATTATTCCCACGGAAATCGACCCGATGACACTGCTCATCACACCTCCGGGCGGGTTTTTCGTCTTTGCGGTGTTGATGGCACTCGTCATTTTCATCGAGACAAAAACAAACAACCGCATCAAACGCAGCATCGGCTGTGAAGCCTGTCCGTCCGCAGCGGTTTGCGGCGGCAATTGTGAAACAAAAGAAGGAGGCGCAGCCGTATGATGACGAAACTAGCCGTTATTTTCTTCAGCATGATTCTGGTCAACAACTACGTTCTCGTGCAGTTTCTCGGCATCTGTCCGTTTCTCGGCGTCTCCAAAAAGCTCGATTCCGCATTTGGCATGTCGTGCGCCGTTATCTTTGTCATGGGACTTGCCACGGCGGTCACATGGCCGGTGTACACGTATTTGCTTGTGCCGATGAATCTTGCCTATCTGCAAACCATCGCGTTTATTTTGATTATCGCGGTGCTGGTGCAGCTTGTTGAAATCATTCTCAAAAAATTCATGCCGCCGCTTTATAAGGCGCTCGGCGTGTATCTGCCGCTGATTACCACCAACTGTGCGGTGCTTGGCGTCACTATTTCCGTCATTGATGAGGGATATACCTTTGCCGAAAGCTTTGTTTGTGCCATTGGCGCAGGCGTCGGCTTTATGCTTGCCATGGTGCTGTTTGCCGGTGTGCGCAAACGTCTTGAAGAAGCAAAACCGCCCAAATGTTTTGACGGTCTGCCCATCACGCTTGTCGCCGCCAGTATTGTCAGCTTGTCCTTTATGGGTTTTGGCGGCATCATCAATAATATATTCGGAGTGGTGTAAGGAGGAAAGTGCATGAGTATCATAACTGCTGTTGTTGTTGTGACCGTAACCGGTCTTCTTGGCGCCGCGATTTTGGTGATTGCCGCACATTTTATGCAGGTGAGCGAAGATGCGCGTGTCGGTGAAGTGCAGGCTGTTTTGCCGGGCGCAAACTGCGGCGCGTGTGGCTATGCCGGCTGTGCCGATTATGCCAAAGCCATTGTGGCGGGCGCGCCGGTGAATAAATGTGTGCCGGGCGGCGCATCTG
>JAVWRA010000017.1:0-24667 GCA_036635095.1 Ruthenibacterium sp.
CTCAGCATTTGAATTACCAGTGTTTTTTGTGCTGGCGTTGCTCGTCTTTCAAAACCAAGGCTTGCAAGTTTTTTAGGTACGCATTCTCCGCACGCAGACGTTGCACTTCTGCAAGCAAATCTTCTTCTACCGCTGGCGGCAGCTTTGCCGGGCGGCCTTTACTACCACGCCCGCGACGCTCGATTGCAAAACCTTCCGCACCTTCGGTTAGATAGATTCGCTCCCAAGACGCAATTCTTGTGTCTGACGAAACTTCAAATTGCCGTGCCGCCTCTTTGTAGTTTAGTCCTTCTTTGCGCATCGTCTCAATTACCATGGTTTTAAATTCCGGTGTGTATCGCTTGTTCGGTACTCCCTTTGACATAGAAAAACACCCCAATCGTTAGTTACAGTATAGCATACTGTCTAACAATTGGGGTGCATTTCACGTTTTGATACCTGCGCTTTTTGTGCCTTATTCCGGTGCTTTCATGCTTTCGACCATGCTGATTTTGCGCAGTTTTCGCTTCATCACCAGATTGACAAGCATGGAGAATACGAGGGTTAAAACCGCCGAAAATACATAGCTGAGCGGCTGGATGGTGCGCCCAAACATCACGGCGTCCACCTCGATATTATAGATAACAAACATGTGTAAAAACACGCCGAGTATAAGCCCGCACAGCGTTCCGATAATCGATAATACGATGGATTCACGGTATACATAGGCGCTCACTTCCTTGTCGTAAAAGCCTAAAACCTTGATGGTGGCAATCTCTTTTATGCGCTCTGTGATGTTGATATTCGTGAGATTGTACAGCACCACAAAGGCAAGCAGACCGGCAGAGACAATCAAAACAACGACAATGGTGTCAATTTTCTGCATCATATTTGTGAAAGAATCCTTGATATCGGCGGTGAAGTTGACAGCGGCAATATTGTCGATTTTGAGCAGTGCGGTGCTGAGCAAATCGCGTCCCTCTTTCGCGTTGTCATGTGCGCGCGCGACAATCATGGAGAAGTCCGGCGCTTTGCCATAGCCGGTTTTATACAAATCCGCACTCATGTAGACATAGTTTTCAACATAATTTTCCACCACGCCGGAAATACGAAACTCCGCTTTTTGGTGATCGTTATTTTCAAGCAGAATCATGTCGCCGATTCCGTAACCGGTGCGCTCCGCCATTTTTTCAGTGATGACAACGCCATCTGCCGTAAAGGGAACGGCTTCGTTATTCACGCGTTTTTGCAGCGAGACAAAATCCGTCAGCCGCGCGTTGTCCTGCGGTACAAACAGATAGGTGGCAAAGGAATTATCGCCGTAAGTATTTGTGCTTTTCTCTTGATGCACCGGCATAAAATCGTCCACGAGTGACTTGTCGTTCAAGAGTGTTTGCAAGTCGTCGTCCTGTAAATTTTCGGCATCTTTCAGCGCGACAATGAGGTCGTAGGTGAATACATCGCCAAACTGTTTATTCACGATATCGCTGATGGAATCGTGCAAACCAAAGCCGGTCACAAGCAGCGCCGTGCAGCCGGCAATGCCAATCACCGTCATGAAAAAGCGCTTTTTATAGCGAAACAAATTGCGCGCGGTGACCTTGTGCGTGAATTTCATGCGCTTCCAAATGGGGGTGATGCGCTCAAGCAAAATGCGCTTGCCGGCTTTCGGCGCGCGCGGCAGCATGAGCTGTGCAGGGCATTCGGCAAGCGTTGCATTACACGCGCTGAGTGTTGCCGCAAGGGTGCATAAAATAGCGGCAGTAGAAGCAAAAACGGCATACGGAACGTTGAATTGACAGTAGAGTTTTGGCAGCGTGTACATCATGGTGTAGGCGTTCCAAATGACAGTCGGGAACAATTTAAACCCGACGGTCAACCCGAAAATGCAGCCAAGAATCGTTGCCGCCATGGCGTAAAAAATATATTTTGACATAATGGCGCTCTTTTTGTAGCCGAGCGCTTTCATTGTGCCGATTTGCAACCGTTCCTCCTCCACCATGCGCGTCATCGTTGTCAAGGCGACAAGTGCCGCTACAAGAAAGAAGAAAATCGGAAATACTTTTGCAATCGCCTCTACTTTTTGCGTGTTGGAGTGAAAAGATGCAAAACTGACATTGCTTTCGCGGTCAAGCACATACCATTCCGGCAGCGCAAGGTCGTCGACAGCTTGCTGTGCATCGGCAAGTTCTGCGGCGGCATCGGCAAGTTCTTTGTCGGCTTTTGCTTTGGCATCGTCATATTCCGCTTGCCCGTCCGCCAATTTTTCACGCGCATCGGCAAGCGTAATGAGACCCTCATTATAACTGTTGCGCGCATTGCGCAGTTCTTTTTCTGCTTTCGCAAACTCTTTTTCCGCTTCGGCAGGTGCTTTTTGGAGTGCGGCAGCACCGTTTGCGAGTTGCGCTTCACCGGCAACAATCTGCAAGCGGGCGCTTTCAAGTTGTGCTGCCGCCGCAGCAAGCTGCGGCGCACTGGCGGCAAGTTGCGGCTCGGTGGCGGCAATCTGCGCTTTGGCGGCTTCCAGTTCTGCACGTTTTCCGGCGAGCATCGATGCCTGTTCAAAGCCGGTGCGCACCTGTGCAAGCTGTGCGCCCACGGTATCGAGCGCGGCTTTGGCGGCGGCAAGCTGTGCGGTGGCGCCGTCAAGCATTTGTTTTGCACCCTCGCGCTGCGCGAGCAAGGCGGGTGCTGCAGGGTCGGCGGCAGCCCATGCCGCTTCATCGGCGTAACCGCCGGCGGCAATGGCGGCAGATACGGCATTTTGCGCCGCGTCATAAGCCGCCTGTAAATCATTGAGATGCGCACCCTCCACAGCGGCAGTATAGGCGGCGTTTGCCTGATCGTAATACGCCTGCACCTGCGCGAGTTGCTGCGTCAATTGCGGCAGAGCCGCCTCGCTTTGTGCCACAAGCGGCTCAAGCTGCGCCACACTTGCCTTGGCAGATTCGATTTGCGCAACGCCCGCGTCATACGCCTGCTTTTGTTGATTATACTGGGCAAGTCCGGCGGCAAGCTGTGCTTTCGACACATCAATAACGCCCTGTCCCGCTTCAAGCTGCTTTTGGGCGTCAAGCAAATTGTTGGGCAAATCTGTGCGTTCTTTTTCAAGCGTATTTTGCCCGTCCGCAATTTTTTTCTGCGCGTCGGTCAATTTCGCTTCGCCATCTGCCACTTCGGTTTTACCGTCGAGCAATTTTTGTGCGGCATCTGCCAATTTTTGCGTGGCTTCGGCTTTTGCATCTTCATATTTTTCGTTGGCATCATCAATTTCGGTTTGCGCGTCGATGCGAATTTCCGCAAGCCTTTTCTCGCAGCGCAAATCGCTGATTGCCTCTATCTGCTTCGTGGCATCGTCGGTTAAATCGACGTATGCGTCACTGAGCGAATTGAGCTGCGCTGCGCCCTCCACAGAGATAAAAGCATCGGTGTATACGTCCATGGAAAAAGCATCTGCGCCGACATACATCACAAGCGCGGTTGTGCCGTTGCCCACAGAAGCCGGTTCGCGTTCATACGAAAAATAATAGCTGCTTTTTACAATGCCGACCACTTCATAAGTGCGCTGAGAAAACGAGTCCTCCACGGATTCGTTTTCATCGGAAATATACACCGTATCGCCAAGTTGCAGGTTGCCGCCGGCATATGCACTGCCGCTTTCCACGGCACATTCATTTGGCTTGAGCGGCAAGCGTCCCTCGATTAAATCCACACGATTTATATAATTTTCAGGTGCAGACTGTCCCGCTTCACGCAGTGGCAGGCTGTGAATCCGCGTTACAAGGGTGTCACCGTTCGAGGTTTTCACAAGCATATCGGCAGAATACGCCGGCATCACTTCTTTTACGCAAGGCAAATCGCGCAGTGCGGCAACATCGTCATCGGTGACGCCCATGCTGCTCATCACGCGCATATCAAATAAATTTGTTTCGTCAAAATAGCGGTCGCCCGAATAACGCATATCCGGTGTGGTGGCAAGCAAACCTGCCAAAAAGCCGACACCGAGCGCAACAATGGCAAAAATCGCACCGAAGCGGCTGACGGACTGCCAAATGGTGCGCCGAATATTTTTGCGATAGGTTGTTTTCAAAAATCAACGCACCTTTCTGTAAAAATTCACCACTCGATTTGCTCTACAGGCATGGGCATTGCATTTGTTTCCATGCCGGATACCATGCCGCTTTTAATGTGAATCACACGATCCGCCATTGCGGTCAGCGCGCTGTTGTGTGTAATGACAATCACCGTGCGTCCTGTGTTGCGGCAGGTGTCTTGCAACAATTTCAGCACCTGTTTGCCGGTTTTGTAGTCAAGCGCGCCCGTCGGTTCGTCACACAGCAGAATTTTCGGATTTTTCGCGAGCGCGCGTGCAATGGCAACGCGCTGCTGTTCACCGCCCGATAGTTGGGATGGAAAGTTGTCCATGCGCTGCGACAGACCCACCTGTCGCAACGTGTCGGCGGCAGGCAGCGGATTTTTACAAATTTCGCTGGCAAGCTCCACGTTTTCAAGTGCCGTCAAATTTTGCACAAGATTGTAAAACTGAAACACAAAACCAACGTCATATCGTCTATATTCTGTTAATTGTTTTTGAGAATATTGGCTGATTTCTTTTTCAGCCAACAAAATACGTCCCTCATCGCAGGTGTCCATGCCGCCGAGCATATTCAGCACGGTGGTTTTGCCGGCGCCGGACGGACCTACAATCACACAGAACTCGCCTTGTTCGATGCCGAAACTAATCGAATCCGCCGCAGCAATGCGTGTTTCGCCCATCTGATAAAACTTAGAAACATCTTCAAATTGTACGAATGACGCCATTTCGAACCTCCACAAAATAATTCAGGTGACTCTATCATAATACAAACAGGAATAAAAGCAATTGTTATCTGCAATTGTTTATAAAAAAGTCACGATTCAGACGCAATCGGCATACCTATTAGAAAATACGTGAAAAAATGGGGGCTTATTGAAAATGTTGTTTGCTTTGATGGTAACTACGCTTGCCGGTCTTTCGACGGGACTCGGCGGCTTGGTTGTGCTTTTTTGCCGCCGTCCGGGTGCGCGCATGATGGCGTTTTCACTCGGGTTTGCCGCAGGCGTGATGATTACCGTATCGCTGACAGATATGCTGCCTCACACGGTAGCGGCGTATGCGGCGTTCATGCCGCGTGTGGCGGGTGCGCTGTGTTCGGCAAGCCTTTGTTTGCTGGGCATGGTGATTGCGTTTTTGCTTGGCCGATGTGTGCCGGACGAGGCGGAAAGCCTGACGCATACGGCACACGACAGCGCCATTCGCCACACGGCGCTGCGCTCAGCGATGATTACAACAGCGGCGATTGTGCTGCACAATTTGCCGGAGGGGATTCTCACGCTGTTTACAGGGTATGCCAATCCGAAACTCGGCGTTACACTGGCGCTTGCCATTGCGCTGCATAATATTCCGGAGGGAATCGCCATTGCCGTGCCTGTCTATTATGCCACAAACAGCCGTGTGCGCGGTGTTTTGTATGCGCTGTTTTCCGGACTTGCCGAGCCGGCAGGCGCACTGCTTGCGTTCGCTTTTTTTGCCCGTTTGATTACGCCGCTTTTTTTAAACGGTCTGATTGCCGGCATCGCGGGCATCATGCTGTTTGTTTCTTTCAGCGAGCTTATCGGCGAGGGATTTTCGTACGGAAAAAACGGCTTTGCAACAGCGGGTCTTGTGCTGGGGACACTGGTGATGGATGTCGGGATTTACCTTGTGTAATTGCTGAAAATATTGTATAATAAATTTTATGTATAGCATGGGGCGGAAATCGAAGATTGTTCACAATACAGTGCTATAATAAGGGTGCAATCATCGCGTAAAAAGGAGAGAGTACAATGAAAAAACAACTGCTTTGCGTTATTTTAACATTTGTACTGCTTCTCACGGGATGCGAGGGAACCTTTGGCGGCATCAACAATGTGGAGGAGCTTCTGCGCGCGCCGCAGACAGAGCCGCTGCAAAGTGATGTGCAAAAGGCACTCAACGGATATCTCGGTGAAACGCTGCAACTCAAATATCCGCGCGGCGGGGATGTGCTGTCTCCTGTTTTGTTTGCCGATTTTGAGGGCGACGGCGAAACCGAAGCCGCCGTACTTTACACCACCGAAAGCAAAGGGCAAAATGTGCATCTGGCGATTTTGGAAAAGCGGGCGGACGGCTGGGAGGTTTCGTATGAAATCGAGGGACTTTCCACCGAAATTTCAAGCATCGAGATGGTTGCTCTGAAAGAGCAGGGCGCACAGATTTTGGTCGGCTACGCAAACGCCACGCTCAGCGATTTATACCTCGCGGTGTATGATTACAAAAACGAAACCGTGACACCGCTGTATCAGCAGGCGTATGACGCCTATCTTGCCGCCGATTTTTCGGGCAATGGCGTCAAAGACCTTGTGGTGGTGCCGCCCACAACACAACCCGGTGCATTGACGGCGGTGTTGCTTCATGCGGAAGAAACAGAGATGCGCGGTGTGCAAACGTTTCCGCTGGACGAGCGTTTTTTGGAATGCAAAGGACTTTACGTCACAAAAAGCGGTGAAACGCGTGGGCTTGTCGTGGACGGCGCACTGGTGTCGGGCGGACTTTCAAGTCAGGTGTTCTGTATGCGGAACAACACATTAACACTGTGGCCGCAAGATGCAGAAATTGATGTACCGCGCCGCAGTTTGCGGTATCTGCAAACGCTCAAAGCGACCGATTTCAGCGCAATGGGCGCCGTGGAAGTGCCGTGCAGTGTACTCAGTGTACCGACGCTCACAAGCGCCCGTCGTTTTTATTTTGTAACATGGCAGAATTATTTGGCAGACCCCGCCACCGAACGGTTTGGGGTGTATGATGCCACAAACGGATATTTTGTGCAAATGCCGAACAATTGGCAGGACAAAATCAATATTACAGACGGCGCACAGCCCGGTGCATGGCAAGTGCGTCTGCAAGACGGTAACGCAATGCTGCTGTCTGTGCGCGTTGAAAACCGCAATCAAAGCATCGGTGCTTATACGGTGGGTGCGGCACTGGGCGAAAAAAATGTTCTGCTGTATATTACGGACGAATGCTCGCCCGTGGAAGCAAATTTACTGCGCGCGGGTGTGACCACGCTGCAATAATAGTTGGAGGATGACATGAGAAAAATTTTAGTGGTAGAAGACGAGGAAACCATCCGCGAAGTGTTGGCGCTCAATTTGCGCATGGCAGGCTATGAAGTGACAGAGGCAGGCAGTGCCGAGCAAGCGCTCAGCGTGTTTGATACGTCTTACGATGTTGCATTGCTTGATATCATGCTGCCGGGTATGAACGGTTTTTCTCTGTGCGAGACCATTCGGCGTGATTCGCTCACCATCGGCATCATCATGCTCAGTGCAAAAGCGCTTGAAACCGACAAAATCAAAGGACTGTCCATCGGTGCCGACGATTATATGACAAAGCCGTTCAGTCTCAGCGAATTGCTTGCCCGTGTGGATGCACTGGTGCGCCGCGTGGGACGCGCTGCGGGCGAGGACGGCACACAGGCGAATGACGGGCGCATTGTGTCCGGCAGTTTTGTATTGGATCAAAAAAGCCGTGTGCTTTATAAAGAGGGAACGCCCATTGATTTGACGCAGGTGGAATTTCAAATCATTGAGTTGTTCTTCACAAATCCGGGCATTGCATTGGTACGTGAGAAAATTCTCGAGGGCGTGTGGGGCGAAAATTATTTTGGCGACGTCAAAATTGTCGATGTCAACATTCGCCGTTTGCGCATGAAAATCGAGGACGAGCCGGGCGCACCCAAACATATTTTGACGGTATGGGGTTACGGTTATCGGTGGAACGCGTAATTTTTGACGGTATCGCGGCTTGAAATGCAAAGGAGGGCGGTCAATTGAACAGTATCACCCGGCGTTGGGTGCGCGGCAGTTTGTTGATTACGCTCATTGTCATGCTGCTTGCCGAGGCGGTGTTTCTCTATTTTTCCATCACCAATGCGTATGACGGTGTGCGCCGTGCGGTGCAAATGCGCGAAAATACCATTCTGGTTCAGCTCTCCGCAACGGACGCCCAAACAGAAGAAGGACGCAGCATTGTGTTGCGGCGTATGCTTGAACAGTTTGCCGAAAAAGATAAATTCGAGGTGATGCTGCTCAACGCATACGGACAGATTGCCGCGTCCACAACCGGATATGTGCCGACACAAAGCGCGGTGCCGGCAGACTATGTTCTTGCGCTTTCCGCAGAAAACGGCATGGGCGAAAGTATATATAAAAGCGCCATGGGCGAAAAAGTGATGGCAATTACCGCATTGCTGCCGGCGGCGACAGATGAAATTGTGGCGGTGCGCATTGTGACAAGCCTCACCTTGCTTGACGAAAATATTGTCACCATTGTGCTGGCAAGCGTGGCTGTGGTATTGGCGATTATTTCGTTCAGCGTGTGGTCCGGCATGTTTTTTGTGCGCAGTATTGTGCGTCCAATCGGCGAAATTGAGCAAACCGCCGCAAAAATTGCCGAGGGAAACCTCGACATTCGCATCGAAAACAAATATAATGATGAAATCGGTAAATTATCAGACACCATCAACCACATGGCGGGCGAACTTGATAAAACCGAACGCATGAAAAACGATTTCATCTCCTCCGTGTCGCACGAATTGCGCACACCGCTCACGTCCATCAAAAGCTGGATGGAAACCATTGCGCATATTCCCGACACAAACGACGAAAATTATCGGCGCGGCATTCAGGTGATTACAAGCGAGACCGACCGTCTGTATGCCATGGTGGAGGAGCTGCTTGATTTTTCGCGGATGCAGAACGGTTTGACGCTCGACATCCACTTGCTGGATTTGGTTGCGGAAGTGAGCGATACGGCGCTGATGGTGCAAAAGCGGGTGCAGCTTGAGGGGTTACATCTGCATTATGATGAGCCGGAGCTGCCGATTCCCATTATGGGCGACAATGCGCGGCTGCGGCAGGTGTTTATCAATATTCTCGACAATGCGATTAAATATTCGCCGAAAGGCGGCACTGTCGGCATTGAAATTCTCTGTGATACACGCAATGCGTTTGTCAATATTTCCGATGGCGGCAAAGGCATTTCGCCGGAGGATCTCGAAAATGTCAAAGTGAAGTTTTATAAAGGCAAAGGTGCCGTGCGCGGCAGCGGAATCGGACTTGCCGTGGTGGACGAAATTGTCACGGCGCACGGCGGCGGCATTGAAATACAAAGCGAAATCGACAAAGGCACGATTATTACCGTGCGGCTGCCGCTTTATCAGAAAGGAATGCAAACAATTGAAACAAAATGAAAACACATCCTGCGCCTTCAAAACAAGCGTGGGCGGACAGGCGCTGATGGAGGGCATCATGATGCGCGGACCGCAAAAAATGGCGATTGCCGTGCGGCAGCCGGACGGCGAAATTCACACGGAGGTGTCAGATTTAAAAACGCGTCCATGGCAGAAATTGCCGTTTATCCGCGGCATTTTCAATTTTGCCGACAGTCTCATCAGCGGCTACAAATGCCTTATGAAAAGCGCGGATATTTCGATGGCGGACACGGAAGAATTTGAAGAAAGTAAATTCGACAAGTGGATTGCGGCACATTTTGGCGACAAAGGCAGCAATTTCATTATGGCGCTTGCGGCGCTGCTCGGCGGCGGACTTGCCATTGTGCTGTTTATGGTTGTGCCGACGGCGATTGTGGGCGGCATCAATCATTTTATTCCGCTCGGCGGCTTCAAAACCTTGATTGAGGGCATTTTGAAAATCACGCTGCTCGTCGGCTATATGGCGGCGGTCAGCCATATGAAAGAGATTGCCCGCATGTTTGCCTATCACGGTGCAGAGCATAAAACCATTGCGTGTTATGAGTCCGGCGAGGAGCTGACCGTCGAAAATATCCGCAAACACACGCGGTTTCATCCGCGTTGCGGCACCAGTTTTATTCTGATTGTTCTCGTGGTCAGCATTTTATTGTTCAGTGCGCTGCCGTGGACAAATACCGGCTTGCGCATCGTATTAAAACTGCTGTGTCTGCCGCTGATTGTGGGCATCAGCTATGAAATCATCAAGCTTTGCGGTCGATATGACAATCCTGTGACCCGTGCAATCTCCGCACCGGGCTTATGGCTGCAACGCATCACCACCAACGAACCGGAGGACGGCATGATTGAATGCGCCATCGCGGCGGTGCAGCCGGTGTTGCCGGAACATAAGGAAGACGGAAAATGGTAACTTTATCCGATGCCTATGCCGCGTCGCGCAAGGCGTTGACACAGGCGGGCATTGCCGATGCGGATTTTGACGCGCGTGTGCTTGTGGAGCTTGTCACGGGGCTTGATTATTACACCGCCATGGGTGCGCCGCTGTCCGAGGACGCGGAAAAGGCGCTGATATCGCTGACGCTCAAACGCGCGGAGCATTATCCGCTGCAATATTTGTGCGGCTGTTGGGATTTTCTCGATTTTACGCTGCATATCGGCCCCGGCGTATTGATTCCGCGCAGCGACACCGAAATCGTGTGTGAACAGGCAATCAAAGCGGTCAAGCAGGCGGCGGCAGAAAACCGTGCGCCGGAAGTCATCGATTTATGCAGCGGCAGCGGCGCCATTGCCATTGCCGTGTCACGCGCGGTGCCGTTTGCCATGGTCACCGCCGTAGAATTGTCGCACGAGGCGCAGGTTTATCTGCGCAAAAATGTGGCATCGCTTGCGCCAACCATTCATGTGATAGAAGCAGATGTGTTTCACTGGCAAACAGAACTTAAAAAAAACAGCGTCGATGTGATTGTTTCAAACCCGCCGTATCTTGCGCCGGGCGAAGTGAAAACGCTTGCGCCGGAGCTTCGTTATGAGCCGCGCATGGCACTGGAAGCTGCGGGCGATGCACTCGCTTTTTATCGTCACATCGCCACAGCCTACCGCGCGGCGCTGAAGCCGGCAGGCACATTGGTGTTTGAAATCGGCAGCGAACAGGCAGACGCGGTGTGCGACATTCTTGCCGCGGAAAAGTATACCGACCCGACTGTCACGCTGGACTATGCCGGTTTACCGCGCGCGATTTCAGCGCGCAGATGCGTTGATTGTTAGCCGGTTTTCGGGTATAATAATCGTAAAAACGATTATTATACATTATCTCTATGCGCTACGCGACGCGCAATTATACCATAAATCAAAATGATTTATGGTATAATAAAAAATAAGCAAGACCGATTTATGGGACAGGCAATATGGTATGATAAATTCGTCAGAATAAAATGCAAACGAAAGTTTTGGAGGAATCAATAAAATGGCAGAAAAAAAAGCAGCACTTCCCACCGTTGAAAAAAAGACAGGTGCCGGCAAAAAAAACGCGCTTGAAACGGCGCTTGCACAAATCGAAAAACAATTTGGCAAGGGCGCCATCATGAAGCTCGGTCAAAACGTCACCATGAATGTCGATTTCATCTCCACCGGCAGCCTTTCTCTCGATTTGGCGCTCGGCATCGGCGGATTGCCGCGCGGGCGCATTGTCGAAATTTACGGACCGGAATCTTCCGGCAAAACCACGCTTGCACTGCACTGCATTGCAGAAGCGCAAAAAATCGGCGGCGAAGTTGCGTTTATTGACGTCGAACATGCGCTTGACCCCGTGTACGCCAAAGCGCTCGGCGTCGATATCGACAGCTTGCTTGTCAGCCAACCCGATACCGGTGAGCAAGCGCTTGAAATTTGCGAAGCGCTCGTGCGCAGCGGCGCGATTGACGCCATCGTCATCGACTCGGTTGCCGCCATGGTGCCGCGCGCTGAAATTGAGGGCGAAATGGGCGACAGTCACGTTGGTTTGCAGGCACGTTTGATGAGTCAGGCAATGCGCAAACTGACGGCAATCATCGGCAAAACAGGCACAATTGTTATTTTCATCAACCAATTGCGTCTTAAAGTCGGCATTGTTTATGGCAATCCAGAAGTCACCGCCGGCGGCAATGCGCTGAAATATTACTCGTCTGTGCGCATTGATGTGCGCCGCACAGAAACACTCAAAGATTCCACCGGCAATATGATTGGCAACCGCACACGCGCAAAAGTTGTCAAAAACAAGGTTGCGCCGCCGTTCAAAGAAGGTGTGTTTGACATCATGTTCGGCGAGGGCATTTCACGCTCCGGCGAACTGCTGGATTTAGCTGTCATGCTCGGCATCATTCAAAAAAGCGGCGCATGGTTCGGCTATGGCGAAACACGCCTTGGACAGGGACGTGACAACACCAAAACTTATCTCGAAAGCCACCCCGAGCTTTCCGCCGAAATCGAAAAGTTGGTGCGCGCCGACAAAGATAAGCTGTATACACTGAAAAAAGGCGAAGTGCTGAAACGTCCGGCAGCCATTGAAGACGTGCCGGAAGAAGAAATCATCGAAGATGAAGCGGCACCTGCGCCAAAAGCGTCTGCCAAAGCAAAAGCCAAAGCAGCGAGCATTGACATCATGGTGGAAGACGAATAAGCGATGAAAATAACACGCATCGGAGAGACAAAACGCGGCAGATTTTCACTGTTTGACGCCGATGACAATTTTTTGTTTTCGGTAGACGGCGAAACGATGGCGAAAAATAAAATCGTCGAGGGCATGGAGTTGAGCGTGTATGATTTGGAGCATTTGCGCACACAAAGCGACGCACGCAAAGCAAAAGATCAAGCGCTGCGGTATGTGTCTATGCGCGATTATGCGTCAAAGGAATTGCAGGATAAGCTCTGTTTGAAATTCGATGCCGACACCGCCGCCGCAGCCGTGGCGGAGATGGTGCGGCTCGATTTACTGAATGACGAAAATTTTGCGCTTCATCGTGCAAAATATTTAATCAACCAAAAAAAATCCGTGCGCGAAATTGCACGTCAGCTCGCGCTGAAAGGCATCGATAAACAGACCGTTGCGTCTGTCCTTGAGATGCTTTCGCCGGAAGATGACGACGCTTGCTATGCGCTTTTACAAAAGAGTTACCGCGCAAAACTGCTTGCGGGCGAAACGGATAAAGTGCTTGCCGCCATGGCGCGGCGCGGCTTTCCGTACGGCGCGGCAAAAACGGCGATAGAACGCCTGATGCAGGAAGAAAATGCGGAATAATACCAATCAAAACAGGAGATTTTCATGAAAATTGCTCTCATTTCCCTCGGCTGTCCGAAGAATCAAGTAGACGCTGACGTCATGTGCCACGATTTGCTTTTGCACGGACACACAACCACGGCGGATTTGTCACAGGCAGACGTCATTCTTGTCAACACCTGCGGCTTCATCGAAAGCGCAAAGCAAGAAGCCATTGACAATATTCTGGAAGCGTGTAGCTATAAAACACAAAATCCGGCGCTGAAAGTGGTGGTCACAGGCTGTCTTGCACAGCGGTATCAACACGAAATCGCAACGGAAATTCCCGAGGTAGACGCGGTGGTCGGGCTTGGCTCGAATGCGGCAATCTGCTCTATTTTAGAGCGGCTGACCGGCACGGCGCCGCTGGAAAGCTATGGTGCAAAAGAAAGTCTGCCGCTCGGCGGCAAGCGCATCATTTCAACGCCAAGCCACTATGCTTATCTCAAAATTGCCGAGGGTTGCAACAATCGCTGCCATTATTGCGCCATTCCGCTGATACGCGGGGGACTGCGCAGCCGCACGATTCCCGACGTTGTGGCGGAAGCAAAATTCCTTGCAAGTGAGGGCGTAAAAGAGCTGATTGTGGTTGCACAGGATATTACGGATTTCGGCGCTGACCGCGGTCAGGCTGAAATTGCCGACCTGCTTGACGCACTCAATGCCGTGGACGGTCTTGTGTGGATTCGCCTTTTGTACGCCTATCCTGAACGCATTACCGACAAATTCATTGCCGCCATGGTGCGCAACGAAAAGGTGTTGCACTATCTCGACGTGCCGATTCAGCATATCAATTCCGACATGCTCAAAGCCATGAATCGCCGCGGCGACAAACACACGGTGCTGTCTGCGCTTGACCGGCTGCGTGCCGCCATGCCGGATATCACGCTGCGTACAACGCTGATTACGGGTTATCCGGGCGAAACGGAGACGCAGTTTGACGAGCTGTGCGATTTTGTGAAAGAATACCGTTTTGACCGTCTCGGCTGCTTTGCTTACAGCGAAGAAGAAGGCACCGTCGCCGCAAAAATGGAACAACTTCCGATGGAACTGCGCGAAAAACGTGCGGAAATCATCATGCGCATTCAAACGGAAATCATGGCGCAAAAGCAGGAAGCGCAAGTCGGAAAAACGCTCACGGTACTGTGCGACGAATATGACGACGACGAGGATTTATACCTCTGCCGCACCAAAGCGGACGCGCCGGACATTGATGCCGTTGTGTGTGTGGCAAGCGAAACGCCGCTGATTTTAGGTGCGTTTTACAGAGTGAAAATCGCCGAGAGCGATGTGTACGATTTGGTCGGTGACGTTGTGCCAGAGGAGGAAAACAAATGAATTTACCCAATAAATTAACGATGATGCGCGTTTTGCTGATACCGGTTTTTATGGTTTTGGCGTCAATTAAAACGTCGATGGGTCTGCTTTTCGCGGGCATTGTGTTCGCCGTGGCAAGCTTCACCGATTATCTTGACGGACATATTGCCCGCAAACACAATCTCGTCACGGATTTCGGCAAATTTGCCGACCCGCTCGCGGATAAATTGCTCACGACCATCGCGTTCATTTACATGATGGCAGACGGCGTGTGTTCGCCGATTGTGCTGTCCATCATTCTTGCGCGTGAATTTGCCGTGTCAGGCGTGCGTATGATTGCCGCCGGTGCGCCGGGCGGAAAAGTAATTGCCGCCAACATGTGGGGCAAGGTGAAAACCGCACTGCAAATGGTCACGATTGTGTTTTATTACATCGGCAGAGCGCTCGAATGGCGCTTTTACGGCTTTTCAAATGTTGTCGGTGTCATCACAATGGTTTTGTGTTGGGTGATAGCCGCCGTCACGGCAATTTCCGGTATTCAGTACATTTGGAACAACCGCCAATTCATCAATACCGCAAAATAAAAAGGTCATTCCGGCTTCAGTAAATAGTGCTGCTGCCGGAATTTTTCTTGTCGTAAATGCTGAATGCAGATGTCGGCATCGAAAAAAACAAGGCATAAAATAAACCAGTACAAGGTGTATTTTGGGCAGATTTGTCCCCAAAGATTGCCTGCTTCTGCGGCGTAATTCCACACCTGCCATCCTAGCAGCAAATTCACCGTGCAGCCGACCATCAGCTCCGCACCCGTGATAATCAGTGCGCCAAAACCGGCTTTAAGCGGTACGGGGAGCTGAGAATATTCCGATGCAATGTAAAAAAGTGCCATCACACACACGCCGCCCGTCACGCCCATGCTCCAGTGTGTGTAGCCGCGCGCCGCAATTTCAATCATACAATATCCGATGCCGCCGCTGCAAAAAATAAAAGCCTGCTGTTTCATTTTCAATTCACCTTTTTTCGATATTTGTTTTGTAAAAAGGAAGCAATGTTGTCATTCTGAGCAATGTTGTCATTCTGAGCAATGTTGTCATTCTGAGCGAAGCGAAGAATCTTCTCCTCCCACAGTACACTGTCATTCTGAACGCAGCGAAGAATCTTCTCCTCCCACAGTACACTGTCATTCTGAGCGAAGCGAAGAATCTTTTTCTCCTACAGTACACTGTCATTCTGAGCGCAGTGAAGAATCTTCTCATCCCACAGTATACTGTCATTCTGAGCGCAGTGAAGAATCTATCCCCTCCAGCACCCGTCAAAATGCCCTCAAGCGCATTTTCCTATCCCTAGTATTTGCAAACTGCGCCGGATTATCACCCATTTGCCTATAAAATCTTGCTATCACGCGGGCAAAATGATATAATAAGAAAGAATGAAAATAAGACGGTGTTCGTATGCCCAAAACCACACAAACCAAAGTAAGCGCCTGTATCGTTGCCTATGGCGGCTTTGACGAGGTAGCCAAGGCGGCTTCCTCTATTTTGTCAAACAGCAACGGTGTCGATTTGCAACTGTATTTGGTAGACAACGCCTCGCCGGACGGCAGCGGAAAACAGCTTGCGGCAGCGGATTTCGGCGCAAACTGTCATGTGTGCTGTCTGCCTGAAAACCTTGGCTTCGGCAAAGGACACAATCACGTTTTGCCGCTTCTTGACAGCAAATACCACGCGGTCATCAATCCCGATATCGTGTTTGACACCGACGTGTTGGCGGCGCTTTGTGCATGGCTTGACGCGCACCCCGATGTCGCAATGGCAACGCCGCGCCTTTTGTTCCCCGACGGAACAGAGCAGTTTACCGCCAAGCGCCGTCCCAGTTTCATGGCGCTTTTGTCGCGTCAGCTTCCGCTGCCGATGCTGCGAAAAATCGAGCAACATTATTTAATGCAGGACGAAGATTTAACGATAGCACGAGAAATCGACTTTTGCACAGGTTGCTGTTTTGTCATGCGCACAGAGATTTTCAAAAAAATGGGCGGCTTTGACGAAAGCTATTTCATGTATGTGGAAGATGCGGATATCACGCGCTGCGCACAAAAATACGGCAAGGTTTTTTATGTGCCGCAGGTGTCGGTCTACCACGCGTGGCATCGCGATGCCAACCGAAAATGGAAGAATTTCTGGATGCAAATTTCGTCCATGTTTCATTATTGGCACAAGTGGGGGTTTCAATTTTTGTAAGCAAATCGCATCAAATTTAAAAATAAAAATGAAAAAGGGAGACAGTCATGAAAGGAATTATACTCGCCGGCGGCGCAGGCACACGCCTGTATCCGCTCACCATGGTCACTTCAAAACAGCTTTTGCCGGTGTATGACAAACCGATGATTTACTATCCGCTTTCCACCTTGATGCTCGCGGGCATCAAAGATATTTTAATCATCTCAACGCCGGAGGACACACCGCGCTTTGAAGAATTGCTCGGCGACGGCAGCCAATACGGCATCACGCTGCAATATAAAGTACAGCCGTCACCCGACGGTCTTGCACAGGCGTTTTTATTGGGCGAAAGTTTTATCGGCGACGATTGCTGCGCCATGGTACTCGGCGATAATATTTTTTACGGCAACGGTTTTTCGCCCCTGCTCAAAGCGGCGGTGGAAAACGCACAAAACGGGCGCGCAACGGTGTTTGGCTATTATGTCAATGATCCGGAGCGCTTTGGCATTGTGGAATTTGACGCGTCCGGCAAAGTGATTTCCGTAGAGGAAAAACCGGCGGCACCAAAATCAAATTATGCGATTACCGGTCTTTATTTTTATGACAAACGCGTGGTAGAGCTTGCAAAAGCAGTGAAACCTTCCGCGCGCGGCGAGCTTGAAATTACCACGCTGAATGAACTGTATTTGAACGATGGTTCGCTTGATGTAAAGCTGCTTGGCCGCGGTTTTGCATGGCTTGACACCGGCACGATGGACAGCCTTGTAGATGCGGCGGATTTTGTGCGCATGATTGAAAAACGGCAGGGCATTAAAATTTCCGCGCCGGAAGAAATCAGCTACAGAAACGGCTGGATTACCAAAGAAAAATTGCTCGAAAGCGCACAGCGCTACGGAAAATCACCGTATGGCGAGCATTTAAAGCGCGTTGCAGAGAGTAAAATTCAGTATTAAAACAGGGGGAGCATCCATGAAAATTGTTATCACAGGGGCAAACGGTCAGCTCGGCACCGAGTTGCAAAAATGTTTGGACGCAGGCAAAACAGAGCTTGGACCGCTGCCGGAACGTCTTTTGCGCGCAACGGTGATTGCCACAGATTTGGACACGCTGGATATCACAAATCGTCATGAAGTAGCAACCTTTGTGCGGCATCACCAACCGGACGCCATCATCAGTTGTGCCGCGTTTACCAATGTGGACGGATGCGAAACAAATCGCGATGCAGCGTTTAAAGTGAATGCAATCGGCGCGCGCAACCTCGCCATGGCGGCGGAAAATATCGGTGCAAAACTGATGCACATTTCAACGGACTATGTGTTTGCCGGTGATGCAACCGAGCCGGTGGCAGAATACGAGCTGCCCAATCCGCAGTCGATTTACGGCAAAACAAAGCTTGCGGGTGAAAGCTATGTACAGCAGTTTTGTTCGCGTTATTTCATCTTGCGCACCGCGTGGCTCTATGGTTATGCGGGCAAAAACTTTGTGAAAACAATTCTGCGTTTGGCAGAGGAAAAAGGTGCCGTCAAAGTCGTCAACGACCAATGCGGCAACCCGACCAATGCGGCGGATTTGGCGCATCATATTTTGAAACTGCTTGTCACAAGCGAGTATGGCGTGTATCATTGCACGGGCGAGGGCGTGTGTTCGTGGTATGAGTTTGCCGGCGAAATCGTGCGCCTGTCAGGGAGCAATGCCACAATTTCTCCGTGTACCAGCGATGAATTTAAGCAGGCGGCGAAACGTCCGGCTTATTCTGCGCTTGACAATTCCATGCTGCGCGCAACCATAGGCAGCGAAATGCGTGACTGGAAAGAGGCGCTTGCCGCCTTTTTTGCAAATTATAAACCGGAATAACAATTAAAGGAGTTTTTTGTATGAAAACCTATTTGGTAACAGGCGGTGCCGGATTTATCGGCTCAAACTTTGTGATTTATATGCTCGAAAAACATCCGGATATCCGCATCATCAACGTCGATGTGCTGACCTATGCCGGCAATCTGGAGAATCTGAAAAGCATCGAGAACGATCCGCGCTACACCTTTGTGCAAGCGGATATTTGCGACCGTGACGCCATCAGCGCACTGTTTGCGAAAAACGACATCGATGTCGTCATCAACTTTGCGGCAGAGAGCCATGTGGATCGCAGCATCACGAATCCGGAAATTTTTGCGCGTACCAACGTGGAAGGCACGGTCAATATGCTGCAATGCGCCAAAAACGCATGGTATCACGACAATGCGTGGATGGCGGGCAAAAAATATCTGCAAGTCGGCACCGATGAAGTATACGGCTCGCTCGGCGCAACCGGTTATTTTACCGAAACAACACCGCTTGACCCGCACAGCCCGTATTCCGCCAGCAAAACAAGTGCCGACCTTTTTGTACAAGCGTTTGGCGATACCTACGGAATGCCCATCAATATTACACGATGCTCCAACAATTACGGCCCGTATCAGTTCCCCGAAAAACTGATTCCGCTGATGATTAACAATGCGAAAAACAAAAAAAGCCTGCCGGTTTACGGCGATGGCATGAACGTGCGCGATTGGCTGTATGTCGAGGATCACTGCAAAGCAATCGACATGGTAGCCGAAAACGGACGCATTGGCGAGGTGTACAATGTGGGCGGACACAATGAGCGTCCGAACATCTTCATCGTCAAAAAAATCATCGAAATTCTGCACGACAAAGTGGATGCGTCCATCGACGAGACTTTGCTCAAATATGTAGAGGACCGCAAAGGACATGACCGCCGCTACGGGATTGACCCGCAAAAAATCAAGGACGAGCTTGGCTGGTATCCCGAAACCACATTTGAAGTGGGCATCGAGAAAACCATCAACTGGTATCTCGAAAATGAAGCGTGGATGAACCACGTAACAAGCGGAGATTATCAAAAATATTACGCTGCAATGTATCAAAATAAATAGCAGCGCATACAGCCCGCGGACGAATTTCGCGGGCTGTAGTTATAGAGCAAAAGGCGCGATTGCGCAAGGGGAGAAAACAGGATGAACGAATGGAAACCTGCTAAAAAATGGCTGCTAATCGTGTTGTGCGCCGCAATGGCGCTTGGCGTTTTGCTGTTTACGGTGCTGCTTGCCGTTTCGCTCCGCCGCGAAAAACCGCTGAATCCGCAAGAATATACACAGGCGGAACCTGAAAATTTTACCTATCAAGTCACGGCAACACCTGCCGGAAAATCGCTGCAATACAGCGGTTACGCCTGTGTTGTCGGCGAGCGGTTTGAAACAGTCGATTTGCGCGTGGTGCTGTATCATGCCGCCGACAACAGCTACTTGTGCCTGCCAACCGAAATGGTGCTGCGCGCGGATGCCACAGAGGATATCGCGGACGGCATCAACTACAGCTTTGGCGGATTTTCAGCGTATGTACGCGAGAAATCGCTCACAGCGCCGCCGCGTGATTATGAAATTTGCTTTGCCTACCGCGTCAACAGCCACAACGCCCTCATTCACACAGGGCAAAGCGCAGAGGTGCTTGTATGAAAAAACAGTTGACGCTCAAAGATCGTGTGAACCGCACATGGGTGCCGTTCACATTACTGTTCATCGTGTTTTTGCTGCTGCATATGCAGTTTACGCTTGGCACCGGTGATGACCCGATGTATGCCATGATGCTGAAAAGTTACGATTTAAAGTCGTTTTCCATCTGGCATTATTATACGTGGTCTGCGCGAACGCTTGTGGAAGCCGTGCTTTGTCTTGTGGAAGCGCTGCCGTCTGCCGTGTGGCGGCTTGTCAATCCGGCGGTGCTGACGCTGATTGCTTTTTGCATGGCACGTCTGCTGAACATTGAAAAAAACGCACCGGCATGTTGGATTTTGTGCGGCTTATTTTTGACGCTGCGCTGGCAGAATCTTGCGAGTGCTGGATGGATTTGCACCACGCTTGTATTTGTGTGGCCGCTTGCCGCGGCACTCGTTGCGGTGCAGCCGTATGCTATGTTGCAACGCGGAAAAAAGCCGAAAAACTGGGCGTGTATTCTCACATTGCCGCTGCTTTTATATGCTACAAATATGGAACAATTACTCGTTGTTACGCTGTTTTGCTTGCTTGCATATCTGGCATGGCGCATTGCGACAAAACAAAAAATGCACTGGCTTGTATTTGCACAGCTTGCCATATGTGCGGCAAATTTGCTCTATGCCGCAACCTGTCCCGGCAACGCGAGCCGTATTGCGGGCGAAACGGCGTCATGGTATCAAAATTTCAAGATGCGCAATGTGCTGCAAGGAATCGAACTCGGCATTTCCAATGGACTTGCCGCGTCTGTTTATCACGCAGATGCGCTGTTTGCGGTGTTTTGCCTGCTGCTGTGCTGCGGCGTTTTTATGCGATATCGCAACTGGTTTTACCGCGCATTGGGTGCGTTTCCGGTCTCGGTGGTTTTTTTGCTTGGCATTCTTGAAAAGCCGCTCGGTAAAATCATTCCGAAGCTGTCTTTTTTTGCAAATGCACTCACGCAAAACGGCACCATTACGGTACAAAATTGCATGGAACTGAAACGATATCTGCCGTTTTTGCTGCTTTGTGCCGTATTTTGCGCCTGCTTGCTCGATTTATATTTAGCACTCGGTCATTCCGGTGCGGCAGTGGCGGGCATCACCGTGTTTTGCGCCGGTTTTGCCTCACGCGCCATGCTCGGTTTTTCGCCGACCGTCTGGCTTTCCGGCACACGCACGGCGTTTTTCTTCGCATGTTCCATGGTGTTTGCGGGCGTATTGGTCTGGAAAACACTGCCCAAAGACAGCCGAAAAATAAAAATTCTCTTTGTCTGTTTGCTTGGTATTTGTGCAATTTGCGCCTGTTTTAGTCTAATCGGCGCATAATCCGCATGTTGTTTAAGCCTCTTTGCATATCTATCGCAGAGGGGTGAAGTGTATGCGTGAGACAATTTTTGCGGTGCTGAGCGGGTATGGATATGGCGGCGTTTTTTTCTTGATTGCGCTTGAAAATATTTTTCCGCCGATTCCGAGCGAAGTGATTTTAACATTCGGCGGCTTTTTGACAACTTGCACCGATTTGACGCTGTGGGGCGTTATTTTTGCCGCTACACTCGGCAGCGTATTGGGTGCGGCGTTGCTTTATGGTGCAGGACGTTTACTGCGCGGACAAAAACTGGCGGCGTTGCTTGACGGCAAAATAGGAAAAATACTGTATCTGGAAGCGGCAGACGTGCAAAAAGCAAGCGATTGGTTCAACAGGCGCGGCTGGCCGTGCGTGTTTTACTGCCGCTGCATTCCCATTTTGCGCAGCTTGATTTCCATTCCCGCCGGCATGGCGGAAATGCGCCTTGTGCCGTTTTTTTTGCTGACCATCAGCGGCAGTTTGCTGTGGAATATCGTGCTTGTGTCGCTCGGTGCATGGGCAGGTGCGCGTTGGAGCGCAGTATCTGCCATGATGGCGCATCTGTCGGACGGCGCAAAATTATTATTATTTGGCATACTGACGCTGAGCGCCATATGGCTGATCTGTCAAAAAAGGAGAAAAGAAAATGAGCGAATTTGAGCGCAGCGCCTTGCTTTTGTCGCAGAATGGCATGGAGAAGCTGACCGCCGCGCATGTTGCCGTGTTCGGCGTGGGGGGCGTTGGCAGCTATGCGGTGGAAGCGCTTGCGCGGGCAGGCATTGGGCAGTTCACGCTGATTGACCCCGATATTGTGTCCGAAAGCAATTGCAATCGGCAGCTTGTCGCCATGCACAGCACCATCGGACAGTATAAGGTGGATGTGGCAAAGGCGCATATTCTCGACATCAATCCGCAAGCAAAGGTGGACGCGAAAAAACTGTTTTACACGGTGGAAAACGCACCGGAATTGTCTCTTGCACCGTTCGATTATATTGTGGATGCCATCGATACCATCAGTGCGAAAATTGAATTGATTGTGCGCGCAAAAAAGGAGAATGTGCCGATTATCTGCGCTATGGGATGCGGGAATAAGCTCGATCCAACGCGGTTTGTTGTGACAGATTTATACAAAACGACGTTTGACCCCGTGGCGAAAATTTTGCGGCATGAGCTGCGCCGCCGCAATGTGACAGCGCTTAAAGTGGTGTACAGCACCGAGCCGGCGCGTGTGCCGCTGACGATGCAAAATGACGCAGTATCGTTTGGAAAGCGGCAGACACCGGGCAGCGTCAGCTTTGTGCCGGGCGTGGCGGGGCTGATTTTAGCGGGCGTTGCGGTGCGTGAAATCTCGGACAATTTACTGGATAACGAATAGAAAAAGCAAAAGAATTGCACCGCGTTGAATTGCGGTGCAAATTTTTTTTGCACTTTTTGGTTGACAAATGTAGTTGAACGGTGTAAGCTCTAATCAATGACAAATGTAAACGAAAAGAGGGTTTGCAATGAAGACAATCGAAAAACTGCCGGAGGCGGAACTGGACGTGATGCTTTGCTTATGGCGCTACCAAACGCCGGTGCGCACAGCGCAAATTTTTGCCGATTTGGCGCCGCATCGCGACTGGACGCTCTCCACACTCAAGGTGCTGCTTGCGCGGCTTGTGGAAAAAGATTTTGTGGAATTGACGCGCGACGGGCGCTTTACACTGTATCGTGCGCTCGTGACGGAGCAGGCATATCGCCGCAAGGAAACAAAAAATCTCGTCAAACGCTACTATCAAAACTCGGTGAAAAGCATGATAGCCGCGCTTGTGCGCGAGGAGGGATTATCGGGAACAGACCTTGCCGAAATTGAAGCGCTTGTAAAAAAGGCGGGTGAAAAAGATGCTGAATAAACTGTTTGGCATCGTGTTGACGCTCACGCCGTGGGTGAGTGTAATTCTTGTAATATTGCTGTTGCTGCGCCATTTTTGCAGCAAAAAGATTTCCGCGCGTTTTTTTAGGGTGGCATGGCTTGTGCTTGCACTGCGCCTTGTTTTGCTTGTCAATATCAGCCTGCCGCAAGCACCGGTGCAATTGACATTGCCGATTCAAACTGTCACCGCGCCGCAAAATACAGCGGAAAAAACGCCTAAAACGCAGATTGTGATGACGCTTTCCGCGCCGCAAACAGCTTTGCCGCAAGAGGGCATCACAGCGTCATCGCCCGCAGAAACCGCACCGCACACCGTGGATATCACGTTGCTTGCCCAAATTCTGCCAATTATTTGGCTGGGCGGTGCTGCTTTGTTTTTGGCGTTTAAACTTGGCGTATACGCCGTTTTCATGTTTCGTCTGCACAAAACACGCCACCGTGTAAGAAATGAAAATCTTTGCAATATGACAGAAATGGCGTTTCATCGACCGATAAGGCTTTATACTACGCCGGATATTGCCTGTCCGATGCTTGCCGGTCTTTTTCGTCCGGCGGTGTATCTGCCGCAAAATGTGCCGGAAAGCACACTGCCCTATGTGCTTGCACACGAGGCAAGCCATTATCACAGCGCCGACATCGCCTATCAATTTTTGATGTTGGCGGCACATGCGCTGCACTGGTTTAACCCGCTTGTGTTTGCCATGACCTGTGCGGCGCAGAAAGATTTGGAGCTTGCCTGTGACGAGCGTGTGCTGCAAAATAAAACGCTGCCGTATCGCAAAGCATATGGCACAGCCGTGCTTGACACGCTCATGCACGCGCGGCGCACAAATGTGCTGTCCACCGGTTTTGCAGGCAATGCAAAAACATTGAAAGAACGATTTATCGAGATGTTTAATATGAATTGCAAACAAAAAGGGTTTGGCTTACTTGCGCTTTTACTTGTGATGATTTTGTCCGTCAGTACGCTTGTGGCATGTAATGCGCCAAAAATAGAGAGCGAACCGACAAGCGCCGCAAGCAGCGGCAGCACGGCAAAAATTTCGGACAAAGAGTTGCAGACCGTGACCAATTTCTGCAAAAAACTGCTCACACAGCCGGACAAAGGCTATCTTGACGCGGTGAATGCCGATATGGCGAAGCTTGACGCCGCCATGCGCAGCGGTGAGCGCTCAAAACCGCAGGAGGATTTGGTGAACATCGCCGGTGCAACAAGTGACAGTGCGGTTTTCAAGTATCTGAAAACAAAATAT
>JAVWRA010000018.1:0-2107 GCA_036635095.1 Ruthenibacterium sp.
GCAGCGGTCATATTAAAAACATCAATTTTTGCCTGCATTGCCGCAAGCGGTGTACGCAGTTCGTGTGCGGCATTTGCGGAAAAGTTTTTCTGCATCAAATAGGCATCGCCAACGCGCAGCGCCATGTCGCTGATTGCGTGGGAAAGCTGTTCAATTTCATCGCCGGAAGCGGCGGCAACAAGCGGTGTTGCCAGTGTATCGGCATCAAGCGTCTGCACCTGTTTTGAAAGTGTTTCCAAGGGAGCAAGCGCATGTTTCACGAAAAAAAATACAAAAGCGCCGCCGGTTGCAATCACAAAAAGCATCGAAAAAATGTTGATGAAATTGAAGGTTTGTTGTGCCTTGACACCGGCAACGGAAGGCTGTAATTCAATTGCCGGCACTGAAATTTCTCCGGAATCAGATCTCGTTTGTGCAGGTGTGGTGGGCAGTGCCTGTGTCACCATGCGGGATGCCGACAGCGAAATTGCCGTCAGCACAAGGCACATAACGGTTAAAACGCAAACTGTCATCAAAGTGAGTTTGAAACGCAGTGTTCGATTTTTTTTCATGCGAAACCTCCTTGCGTTTTGATGGTGTAGCCTTCGCCGATGATGTTCTGAATCGGGTCATAGGCAAGCACCGTGCGTAATTTGCGACGCAGCGATGAAATATGCACACGCACCGAGTTTGAAAAAGAATCAACGCTGCTGTCCCACACATGTTCAAGCAGCTCGTGTTGGCTGATGACGCGTCCTTGATGTACGAGCAAATACTCCAAAATTGCCGTTTCCTTGGCAGTTAAACCGATGGCAATGCCGCCGGAAAATGCTGTGCGCGATGCGGTGTCAAACGAAAGCGCACCGCATGAAAGCACGGCGTTTTCCAATATCGTTTTTCGCCGCAACATGGAGCGTACTCGCGCTTGCAGTTCGGCAAAATGAAACGGTTTTGTCAGATAATCATTCGCGCCGATGTCAAGCCCTGCAATTTTATCCGCAAGCGATGCGCGCGCCGACAAAATCAGCACATTGCTTTCTTTGTCGTGGATGCGCAGGTTTTTGAGTATTGCAAGTCCGTCAAGCTTCGGCAAATTCAAATCGAGTATGATCAAGTCATAATGTTCGGCAAAAAGAAGTGCATCGGCTGTTTCGCCGTCCTCGCAAAAATCCACGGCATATCCGTCCAACCGCAGTCCCTCAACGAGCGATTCGCGCAAATCTTTTTCATCTTCAACCACCAATAATTTCATCTGTGCGTCTCCTTTGTATTGTATAGAGGTATTATAGCACAGGTCCATAAAATCCGCGTAAAGAATTATCTTTACGCGGATTTTATATGCCGTTTGTTATACTCGCATCAATCTCACATAAAGGAGCGTTTTTATTGACACCACTTTCAACACAAAAAAAGCTTGCAATTGCCTGCGCGTTTGCGGGCGCGATTTTATTCGGTTTGCTGATTTTCGTTTTCATGCGCAAGGAGGAAAAAATTCCGCCGCAGCGTCGCAGCTACACGGCACAAACAGACAATATCATTGTGGGCATCGATGCCGCAGGCAGTGTTTCATCGGAAAAGCATGGGCAGTTTATGAATGTTTCACTGCAAATTAAGGAGTACAAAGCGGCAGTGGGTGATATCATTGCGCAAGGTGACGCACTGGTGGAAGTGTCGGCGGAAGATGTGCAAAAAAAGCTCAAAACGGCGCAGGAAAAGCTAAAAAACGACAATTTTGCAGTTGAGAAAATCAAAACGGAACAGCAGA
Organism: Ruthenibacterium sp.; assembly: GCA_036635095.1. Lineage (GTDB taxonomy): Bacteria > Bacillota > Clostridia > Oscillospirales > Ruminococcaceae > Ruthenibacterium. The sequence goes on from JAVWRA010000018.1 coordinate 1,745, forward strand.
ATGCGCAGATGGAACAGGATAAAAAAATTGCGGAGATACGCGCGGCAGGCGAGGCGACCTATCAAGAAAAAGCAGGTGCGCTTCTCGCAAAAAAACGAACGGCGGAACAAAAAATTGCCGAAAGTCAAGCGCAGATACAGCAGCTCAAAAGTGAAATTGCAGCATTACAGGCGCAAAAAGACGGACGCACCGTGACGATTGGCGATTATGCTGCCTCCATCGCAGCGATGCAAGCCGAAAATGCGGAAATGCAGCAAAAAATAGAGGAACTGACGGCAGATGTCACCGTGGATCACAGTGCGGAAATTACGGAATTGACGCACAAAAAAATACAAAACGAAGTGGCAATCGGCGACCAAACGC